>JAIORY010000074.1 GCA_021107915.1 Bacteroidales bacterium
AATTTCCATAATTCCATTGTGTCGAGATGAGATATTTCCCAAGGCTTCTTGCCGGCAATATCAAGCATTTCGGGCAATCCCACTCCATGAATCAACATACGTCTGGCGATATATGGGAAATCAAATTCTTTTCCGTTATGTGCACATAATAAATGACTTCTTGGATTGAACTTTGTACTTAGCATATTTGAGAAATCAACTAATATTTTCTTTTCATCATCACCAAAAAATGATTTTATTCTGATCTCACCATCTTTTATTATTCCAACAGAAATACAAATTATCTTGCCAAATTCTGAATAAATACCGGCTCTTTCGTATAAAACATCCGGAGTGTCACTATCTTCTTTTGTAATTCGCATGGCTTTTTTATCCCACAATTTTTTAAAATTATCGGGAAGGTCATCGTAATTAGGATATGCCGGAGCGGTTTCTATATCCAAAAATAAAATATTTTCAATGTTGATATTTTTTAACATTCGGAATGTGTTTTTATGAATATTATTTCAAAATTACTAAAATTTCACTATTTTTGTTTATAAATATTATCGAAGTGAGAAATAGTTTCAAATATATAATTGTACTTACAGTTTTTTGCGCTGCTTTAGTTATATTTTTTTCTTGTAACAAAACACCAGAAAATACTATCCCTGAAGTCATTATTGATGTGCCTGTTTGGAATCAGTATATTACTATTCCTGATACGATAAAAGTTAGCGGAATTGCAACTGACAGCAAAGGCATAGAGTCAATTAAAGTTGTTTTGGTTAATAAAGATTTTATTCCTGTCCAACCCCCTCAATATTATTATCCTCATCCGGTTTCCGAAAATGTTAAATTTGAATTATTTTATCCTATTGAGGAATTTAGCCTTGATTCTGATACTTACTATATTCAGGTGAGTGCCTATGATAATGAAAGTGCAAAAAACAAATTTCAAAAAGTAGTTATAAATAAACATCCTGCTGTGCTAAAAAAACTAATTGCAATAACTCAGGCAAGCAGCATCACCTCTGACGTTTATGAATTGAATTTGAATTTAGAAAAACAGTATTTATTTTCGGTTGCAGGTAAATATCAAAGTTCAGATATTAGTTCGAAATACCAGCAATTATATTTTGCACGAAACATTCCGGGAAGACTTCAAACTTATAATCTAAACACAAATGAGCAAGACTGGCAACATAATGCCGGCTTTCCTTATCCCACATTTTGTGATGTATTTTATGAAAATGACAGAATTTATATATCTTCCGAAAATGGCGATATTATAGGATTGAATACATCGGGACAGATTAAATTCAATACTCCTGTAATGACTGACACTTTTCCTGAGAACATTTTCAAACATCAGGATTTTATGATTGCTGATCTTAAAATCAGGACAGGAAACGATAGATTGCTTGCCGTTTATTATATGGTAAGCGGGAGTATTAAAAGTAATTATATTTCAAATTTCGATGTTGTTGAATTTTTTACTTGTGATGATGATAATATTTTTGTTTTTGCAAATTATAATGAGCAGGCAATATTGAAAATTTACAATATTTCAGAAAATTATTGTTGGAAACCGGTTAATTTGCCTGAAGGAAAAATGACAGCAGTTGAACGATTTGACAACGAATTTTTAATGTGTATTGGCAATAATATTGAAAAATATATTATTTCCGGAAATGCTGTTGTTCCTTATTTGACAGGAAAACAATGTGATTTGATTCTGAATAATTATTTTAATAATGAGGTTTATTTTGTGGAAAACAATACGATAGAAATTTATAATTACTCATCAGGGAGTTATTTGAATGAGATAGTTTTTGATGATGAATTATTAAAAGTTCATTTGTTGTATAAATAGTGGCTGTCTATAATGTCCAAGAATTCAGATTAATATTAAAAATCACAAATGACAAGCACCAAATTTCAAATAAATTCCAATAACCAAAAATTCAATGACTAAAACAGTTTTAAGCTATTTTGAAAATTTAATCATTGACATTTGGAATTTGTTTGTTATTTGATTTTTTTGTTATTTGGTGCTTCATTTTAAAATTTGTTTGACTTCATGTACTAATACTAACTAAAATTATGTATAAAAACATTCAAATAATAAAAACCGAAGACGGCTCGCATACCTTATTTGTGCCTGAGTTGGGTGAGCATTATCATTCGATTCACGGAGCTGTACAAGAATCAATGCATATATTTATTGATGCCGGTTTTAGGTATTTTAATAATAATTTTGATAAAATAGATATTCTTGAGATCGGTTTTGGAACCGGACTAAACGCATTGTTGACTTTCATAGAATCAGAAAAAAATAATCAGGAAATAAATTACACAACAGTTGAAGCATTTCCTTTGGAAGAAGAAATTTATCACAAGATTAACTATCCCGGACTTTTTCAGGATAAAAATCTGAGTTCAATATTTTTAAAAATTCATAAAGCAGGGTGGAACAAATTTCAAAATATTGGTGAAAATTTCAAATTAAATAAAATACATCAGAAAATCGAAGATGTCATTTTACCAAAAAATGAATTTGATCTTGTCTATTATGATGCATTTTCTCCCGATGTTCAACCAAGCTTATGGACTGAAAAAATGTTTGCAAAAATTGCAAGATCAATGAAGCAAAATGGCATATTAACAACCTATTCTGCCAAAGGAATAGTAAAAAGAGCATTAAAGGCATCAGGATTTAGAACAGAAAACATCCCCGGTCCTCCCGGAAAACGAGAAATAACACGTGCTATACGAAAATAGAAAAAATGAAAATAATTTTACAATTCTTTTTGTTTTTTTCAGATAAAGAACTACTTTTGCAACCCGAAAAATAAAAGTTAAATAAAATGAAAAAAGACATTCATCCAAAAGATTACAGATTCGTTGTTTTTAAAGATATTTCGAATGATTATACATTCATAACAAAATCTACTGTTAAAACAAAAGAAAAAATTGAATGGGAAGATGGTAAAGAGTATCCACTCTATAAACTTGAAATTTCAAATACTTCTCATCCTTTTTATACCGGTAAAATTAAATTAGTTGATACGGCAGGTCGTGTTGATAAATTTAAAAGCAAATACAAAAAACATTTTGATAAGAAAAAATAAATATATTCAGGTAAAATATTTTAAAAGCCCTTAAACTTTTTTAAGGGCTTTTTCATTTTGTATTATAGATTGGTTTCATTAAATTTTTTTTAAAAAACAAGTGAAAATATCAGGCAATATACTTAGTTATTTAATTGTAGTTTTGTTTCTAACAACCTTACTTTCATGTAAAAACAATAGAGTAGAAAAATTTAGTAACAAAAGTGCATCAGAGTTTCTTAAAATCTATTTTAACGAATGGAACAAAGGCAACATTGATAAGTGTATTACAATGACTCATGGAACTGATACATTATCAACAGAAGGATTAAAACGACTTATAAAAAGCCTTAATTTGGGTAGAGATCAATTATTTAAAAAAAACGGAGGAATTAAAGAAGTAACATTGCTAAATTTGAAAGCAGATGCTGAGCCAAATAAAATGATTTCAAATTATTATGTAAAGTATGTTAATGGCGGTGGGATGAAGATTTCGAGATACCTTATCATTGAAAACGGGAAATATAAATTATCTCTGTATAATGTTAATTAATACTTGTCCATAATGTCAATTATGATGATAAATTTTTAAATATATAATTTTAGACTTTAGCTTTTATTTTGTGTAGGATTACGAAATTCAGATAATTTATTATATTTTTGTCATTACGAAAAATAAATTAACAGATGAACTACATATTATTTGATAATTTTAGAAGAAAAAACTTATTACCATTAACTTTTGTACGACCTATTGCCGATATTCGTATTGGCATTCTTACAATTCGCGAGAAGTGGGAGAAATTTCTTAATGTTAAAACATCTACTTTATCAGAGGATTACCTGAGAAAAAAATTCCCGATTATTAAGGAAGACAATAATATTCTTATTAATGCAACGGTTTGTCCGAATGATAATTTGGTAAAAAAAATTACAGCCTTAAAGCCAGATCAAGCTCTTGTTTCCAATGATATTATTGTTGCTATTTTTGTTAAATCAAAAGACATTGAAAATTATTCTGACAATACATCTGACGATTGCGAAGAGATAGAAATTAAAAACGATTATCTGGAGATAATTAATTCCTGGGATATTTTTCAGAAAAATGATAAAGCAATCCGTGAGGATTTTTCTTTGATATGTAAAAACAGGAAATCAGCAAATATAAGCTCAACAAACAGAGTTATCAGCGAAGAAAATATTTTTATTGAAGAGGGAGCAAAAGTTGAACATGCGATTTTAAATGCATCTACCGGTCCGATATATATTGGAAAGGATGCTGAAGTTATGGAAGGAAGCATTATTCGTGGACCATTTGCTCTTTGCGATCATTCGGTAGTAAAAATGGGTGCTAAAATTTATGGCGCAACCACTATCGGACCTCACTCAAAAGTAGGAGGGGAGCTTAATAATGTTATGATATTCGGGTATTCAAATAAAGCACATGATGGATTTCTTGGAAATGCCGTAATCGCCGAATGGTGTAATCTTGGTGCAGATACTAATAATTCAAATCTTAAAAATACTTATGAAAATGTAAGAATTTGGAGTTATGCTGAAGAAACTTTTGTTGATACAAAATTGCAGTTTTGCGGTTTGATTATGGGTGATCATTCAAAATGTGGAATCAATACAATGTTTAATACAGGTACTGTGATAGGAGTAAATACAAATCTTTTTGGTTCAGGATTTCAAAGAAATTATGTTCCAAACTTTACATGGGGCGGCACACAAGGTTACAAACATTATGATCTGGAAGCAGCTTTCAAAGTTGCTGATATTGTTTTTAAACGCAGAAATTTGATCTTTGATGATACTGAGAAAGATATTTTACAAAGTGTTTGCGAATTAACTTATCAAAAAAGGTAATATTGATTTTCAATATTTGGCACAATGCTTGACAATACTATTAATTATATTTTTTATTAAAAAACGAATAATAAGAATAATAAGAAGAAATGATAAAATCAGATATTTCAGAATTAATTGAAGTTGTTAACGGAGAAACAGAATTTATTCCACTTCTTTCTTCGGAAGACGAAGAGTTGATGAATGCCGAAAAACTTCCAGAGATATTACCAATTTTACCTTTGCGAAATACGGTTTTATTTCCCGGAGTTGTAATTCCTATTACTGTTGGCAGAGACAAATCAATCACACTAATTAAAGAATCTTATTCAGGTTCAAAAGTTATTGGTGTAGTTGCTCAAAAAGATGCAAACGAAGAGGATCCAGGTTTTAAAGATTTGAATAAAATTGGAACTGTTGCTCAAATTATTAAAATACTCCAAATGCCTGATGGTAGTACAACAGCTATAATTCAGGGAAAAAAACGCTTTCAATTAATGGAGATGATAGAAACTGAGCCGTATTTTAAAGCAAGAGTATCTGATTTTGAAGTAAAGCAAGATATTGAAGACGAGCATAAATTTAAAGCATTAATTTCTTCCGTTAAAGACCTATCAATTCAGATAATCAAAAAATCTCCAAACATTCCTTCGGAGGCTGCCTTTGCAATTAATAATATTGAAAGCCCTGTTTTTTTAGTGAATTTTGCTTCTTCAAATCTAAATAATGAGGTTAATGAAAAACAAAAGCTTCTGGAAATATCTGATTTGGAAAATAGAGCGAATGAAGTTCTCTCATCATTAACTAAAGAACTTCAGATGCTTGAATTAAAGAATCAAATACAGAGCAAGGTTAAGGTTGACATGGATAAGCAGCAAAGGGATTATCTTCTGAATCAACAATTAAAAACTATTCAGAATGAACTCGGTGGCAATCCGAATGAACAGGAAATACTTGAATTAAAAGAGAAAGCATCAAAAAAGAAATGGTCAAAAGAAGTTGAAGAAATTTTTAATAAAGAACTGACCAAATTGCAGAGGATGAATCCACAAGCAGCCGAATACTCAATTCAGGTGAATTATTTGGACGTAATAGCTGAACTGCCATGGAATGAATTTACAAAAGATAATTTCGATCTTGATCATGCACAAATAATTTTGGATGAAGATCATTTTGGATTAGAAAAAATTAAGGAGAGAATAATTGAGCACCTTGCTGTTATTAATCTGAAAAATGATATGAAATCGCCAATTTTGTGTTTTGTAGGTCCTCCCGGTGTAGGAAAAACATCATTAGGAAAATCTATTGCAAGAGCACTCGGTAAAAAATATATCAGAATGTCGCTCGGAGGAATTCGTGATGAATCTGAGTTACGCGGACATAGAAAAACATATATCGGTGCAATGCCGGGAAGAATTATTCAGAATCTTAAAAAAGCCAAATCTTGCAATCCTGTTTTTGTTCTTGATGAAATTGATAAAGTAAGCGGAAATAATATTAGTGGCGATCCTCAAGCTGCTCTTTTAGAAATCCTTGACCCTGAACAAAACAATACATTTTATGATAATTACATCGAAATTGATTTCGACCTTTCGAGAGTAATGTTTATTGCTACAGCAAATACACTCAGTACTATTCATCCTGCTTTGCGCGATAGAATGGAAATAATCGACCTTTCGGGTTATTTAATTGAGGAAAAAATTGAAATTGCAAAAAGACATCTTATACCAAAACAGCTTGATGCACATGGTGTAAAAAAATCTCAGGTATCCTTTGATAAAAAAAATATTGAAAAAATAATTGAAGATTATACCCGTGAATCAGGTGTGAGATCATTAGAAAAAACTATTGCCAAAATTATTAGAAATAAGGCAAAGTTTATTGTGATGAAAAAGAAGTTTAATAAAAAGATTAACGAAGAAGATATTGTTACTATCCTTGGTGCAGAACATTTTCAAAAAGACAGAAGTCTTAATAATGAAGTTGCAGGAGTTGTTACAGGTCTGGCATGGACTGCTGCCGGTGGTGAGATACTTTTTATTGAAGTAAGTCTGAGTAAAGGAAAAGGAAATCTTACCCTTACAGGAAATCTTGGTGATGTTATGAAAGAATCAGCAACTCTTGCTTATGAATATTTAAAATCGCATTCAGAGATGTTAAACATTGATCCTGATATTTTCAGTGAATGGAATGTTCATATTCATGTGCCTGAAGGAGCAACACCAAAAGACGGTCCTTCAGCAGGTATAACTGTATTTACAGCCCTTGCCTCAGCTTTCACCCAACGAAAAGTAAGAGCAAAAACTGCAATGACAGGAGAATTGACATTAAGAGGTAAAGTATTGCCTATTGGCGGAGTTAAAGAAAAAATGCTTGCTGCAA
>JAIORY010000406.1 GCA_021107915.1 Bacteroidales bacterium
AAAACAAGAAGGAATTAGTTTGACATGACAGGGCTTAAAGAAGACTATATAAATTTAGAAGTGAAAGAATTAAATATTATGCTTAAAAGATTGATTGGGAAATAGCCAGGCAATATTAATGAATTTTCTGGATAGTACTTCTTTTAACACTGGGAAATAAAGATAATAGTAATTATACACATACGTTAGGCATAATATTGAAAACCCATGACATATAAAATAATTTCCATAATATTTTTAGCAATCATAGTAATTCTTATTGGTTTGCTAATTTGTTTTTTTGCTTTAAACTATGGAAGCAATAAATTGAATCAAACTCTTGTGAAAATTGTTGGTTTTTTGGCAGCAGCGTTAGTTTTTATCTTTCTTGATATTTTCTCAGTAAATAATGAATTAACGTCTACTATTAAGGTTTTGATGCCGAGAAGTAAATATAATTATATAGTTGACAATTTTTCTGACAAGCTAACTTTCATTGGCTCAGACCATGTAAAAGGTTATAGTTTAATGAGTAGGGTAATGTTGTTTTCCAAGTATGATTCTGAAAAACAATTCATTAATGAGAATGCTCGTTCATTAGACATAGTTGAAATGACTTTTTGGCAATGGATGTCATCAAAATACCATTTACATTGGCAAGTTGTAAATGAAGAGTTTATTGGAATTCAAGGAGGAGGAAGCACAGGCTCAAAAGCAGAGAATGCAAATGACTCAACAAATTTTATTAGTTATGATGAAATGTCAAAGATTCTTAAAGATAATATTTTAGACCTTCACAAAGGTTTTTATTGGGGTATTCATCTACCATATAATTCAAATTTGACAGTTATAAAAAGTGACGAATATGAAAGGACTTATTTAATTAACACAAAAAATATTGAAACAAAAATATCCATCCGGTGGGTTGGTAATAGTGGGATAGAACATTCAAAACTTGGAGATTCAATACTCAAAGACTTACCTAAAGGAGAATGGTATTCTAATAACATTCGAGTAAAATTTGAAACTAAAACTAAAAGAGCAAGAATCTTTTCTGTAGAAACTAAAAACCAAATTAAGTGGATATATGAGATACAAGATGATTTCTATAATGACTTTGATTGGTCTTTAATTAAAGTAGATTTAGAAAAAGCCTATTTAAAATAAATACTATGCCTAATCAAGTAGCCCGCCCCACCAGTAAATACTAACAGGGAGAGGCTCTCACACCACTAAGCGTACGGATCTCGTACTTGTCGGTTCATTAGACAAAAGAAATTTCGATTTGTGTTTATATTAACTTTAGGCACTTTAAGTACTCTTTTATGAATATAAACCTTTTACTTTTGGCTTTCCGGCAATAAAATCCTTTAAATAAAACGGTTCAAAATATGCCACATCTTCGAAATCGGAATTATTAAATTTCTTAATAACCGGTTCTAACATATATTGAGCTGACGGGGAAAAATCATCAAGAAATTCAACATTGTTTTTTTGTCCAAAAACGTTTTTGCATTTTTCAGCTCCATCACCAAAAAAAACAATCTTTTTTGTTTTCAGAATTTCATCAAAAGAATTTTCATCAATTATTTCTGCTTTAACTTCCCGTATTTGTTTTCCATTAATATCATACAAAGCAGAATAGACTTCCATTCGTCTGGCGTCTATCATCGGGCATAATAAAATTTCATTTTTATTTTGTTTATTCAATATTTTTTTTGCCGCCCCTAAAGCCATCGAATGTAATGTTCCAACCGAAATAAGCGGTTTGTCCAAAGCATAACAAAATCCTTTTGCTGTTGAAACTCCAATTCGCAAGCCGGTATATGAGCCGGGACCCTTACTTACGGCGATAGCATCCAAATCTGAAAAATTCAGATTGTTTTCACAGAGCATCTCATCTATCATTAAAGTAACAAACTTTGAGTGTGAATTTGCTTCTTTACTTTCTTTTAGTGCAATAATTTTATTATCAGTAATTAAAGCTACGGAGCAAATCTGAGTTGCTGTTTCTATGCAAAGAATGATTGGCATTATTGTTTAAAGTTCCTTTTTTTGTTAACAATTTAATTTTCAAAATAATTGATACTGAACATATCCAAGCATATAAATTTGTTGCCACTCATTTTTTTATCTGAATTTCTCCTTCGAAATAAAATCTTGGTATAAATCATCTGTTTTTATCAGGCGTTTATATCCTTTTTTGATAAGTCCATTTAGTAATTTTAGATCACCAGTCCATATAATTCCTTCTGTAAAGTCTGATACTGCTACAAATATTGTATCATCAATGTCAATATTTTGACACAACATTTTAGCATTTTTATAAATCTTAGTCGGGATTAAAGAATGGTTAAGAATAGTGATGTTTTTCAATACTAATTCATAGGTCTCAAAAAATTCATTGTCTGTCAGTTTGCCAATAGATTTTATTTTTTCTTTATGTTTGAAAATCTCAAATCTAACATATTCAGGTGAATAAAAGTGGTAGTGATTTTTTCCGTTAATTAAAATCTGACCAATTCTACTATTAATATTCAGTAAGGCACTAAATACAATATTTGTATCAACAATGATTTTAATCATTTAGTCCTAATTCTTTTTTTGTCCTATTCCAACGTCCCTTTTTTACTTCTTTTACAAGTTTGTCAACATCATTTTCTGTAGCTGCAGATTTTGAAGTCAATTCTTCATATCGTAAATAATCAAGTATTGCCTGAATCCTGGAAGTTCTGATTCCAGCTGAGAATCTGACCAATATTTCGTTATCTTGTCTTTCTACTATCATTTCTTTTTTTTACAAACATACAAAAAATAAGAGAAAAATTGTAATATTTGCTACGGTTTTTGGCATTACACAACAAAAAACCAAACCATTAATCATCAGTCTTAAACAAATCTTTCTTCTCAACTTTTTCAACATCATCATTGTTTTTCAGTCCTTTTGAGACTGCTCGGTAAGGAGCCACAATAATTTCTTCGCCCTCAGAAAGTCCCTCAACTATTTGAATATACATATTATTTTGGATACCGGTTTTTACTTCCTGCATCACAGCTTTTTCGTCTTTATAAAGAAAAACGTATTCTTTAACTTCTTTGTCTTTACTTATTTCTTCTTTTGCAATTCTATCTTCTTCTCTTTTTTCAAGTACCGATTGTTGTTTTCCTGAAGTATCTGCACGAGTGGTAACTGCCTGTATAGGAATAGTTAATATTTGAAATGCAGTTTCTGTTTGAATATCAACTGTTGCTGACATTCCCGGTCTGAAAGGAGATTGATTTGGTTTATCTTCTGGAATTAAATCAAAATACGAGTCACGAAGAATAAGAATTTTAACATCGAAATTTGTTACCTGATCGGCACTTACACCTATAGTATTTGCCGAAGTGGCAATTTCGGTAACAATGCCTTTAAATTTTTTATTCAAATAGGCATCAACTTCAATTATTGATGTGTCTGATAAATTAACTCTTACAATATCATTTTCGTTTACTTCGACATTTACCTCCATATTTCTTAAATCAGCAATACGCATAATTTCGGTACCACTCGAAAACTGAGAAGCTCCTGTAACACGTTCACCAACTTCCACATTTAATTTTGAAACTGTTCCATCGTTAGGAGCATAAATACTTGTTCTGTTAAGATTCTCTCTTGCTTCCTTCAGCGAAGCCATGGAACTGCTAACCAAATATCCGGCAGCTTTAACGCTTTCACCGGCAGCAACAACTTCAGCTTCGGCAACTGTATATTGAGAACGTGCAGCATCAAAATCAGCTGCAGAAATAACATTTTGCTCCCATAACTTTTTATTTCTTTCAAATGATAATCCGGAATTTTCAAATTGAGCTTTTACTTGCGCAAGGCGGGCTTTAGCATTAGCTTTATTTGCTCTTTGCGAATTAAGCGATGCTTCCATTCTCTCCAGATTCGACTTATAAATTTCAGGATCAATCTTTGCGAGTAATTTACCTTTTTTTACTTCTTCGCCTTCTTTTACATATAATTCAACAACCTCGCCCGAAATGTACGGGCTAATCTTTACATCAACTTTAGGTTGTATTTTCCCGTTTGCTGCAACAGATTCAATAATTGTGCGCTTTTCTGCTAATTCGGTGCTTACTTTTTTGTAGTGAGAGTTTTTCTTTTTATTTATTGCAACTACCACTAAAACTACAATTAACAAACCTCCAATAATAAAAAACCATTTTTTGTTTTTCGATTTTTTCTTTGTCGTATTTTTTTTCATTTTGTATATTTTTTTTCCTGAATTATTATGATCTGTAAAAATACATATTTCCCATGTATTATAAGTGCCTAAAGTTTTGAGTGCCTAAAATGCCTAAAGTTTTGACCTCTTTCCAATTAAAGAAAAAATCGCAAGTTTTTCATCTTTAACAACTTTAGTTCACTCCAAACTTTAGTTCACTTTAAGTACTTCTTTACAAAATCTATTTATACTCATCAATAGACAAAGGTTTACTCATATAAAAATCAAGTATTTTTGCTTTAAAAATATAATTATATTTTGCAGATAAAAGGGCTGATTCAGCTTTAGTCAATAGCTGTTTTGCAACATTGTAATCAATTGAATTTACCATCCCGACATTGAATTTTTTCTCCATATACATAAATGCTTCTGAAAACGAAAGAAGTGATTTTTTAGTTGCATTAAATGATTTATAAGCCGCAACAGCATCAGCAAACGCCTGTTCAACATTTTTTCGCACCTGATTTTTTTGAATTTGCAAATTGTATTGAGAATTTTCTATTCCCAATTTTGACTGGCTAATATATGTCGAAACCTGATAACCATTAAATATTGGTATCGATAACGAAATAGACAATGTCCTGTTTTGATTATCATTAAACTGATCTCCAAAATTAACAACTTCCCCAAAATTTGGATCAGTTGGGTCAAAAACAGTAATCTGATCAGAATAATTTGTTCCCCATCCTGCTCTTAATGATAAACTTGGACTTCTATTACCTTTAGCAATTGCAAGGCTTTTTTCCGAACTTTTCAATCTGTACTCTGCACTTTTTATTTCAGGAAGATTAGTTAGTGCGTACCTGTATATTTGCATTGCAGGAATTAATTCCGGTTCTTTTTTGATAATAAGTTGAGGTTTATCTATTACAAAATCTTCAACAGCTTCAATATCTAAAAATTGTTGAAGATCAAGATATGCAAGATTTAACTGGTTTTCGGCATTAATGAGATTAAGTTCTTCTGCAGCACCCTGCGATTGAATATCAAGCAAACTACCTTTAGCCAAAGTTCCGGCATCGACCATTTTCTTTGTTCTGTCAATTTGCAATTTTGTAACCTCAACTGATTCTCTGGAAGTCTGAACAAGTTCATGAGAAAATAAAATCTGCAAATATGCAGCAGCAATTAATAAAGAAACATCATCTCTCATTTTATCGGAATCAAACTTACTTGCGAGATATTCGTACTGGTTCTTTTTTATTTCATTGAATTTTTGCAATCCATTAAAAATTGTAACATTACCTGATATTGAAAAATAATCCTGTGTAGTTTGCTGGTTTGTGTATTCGTAAGTTGCCATATCTACCGACCTACCCCATCCATAGCTGTGACTAACACTTCCATTTACCGAAGGAAGTAAATTTAACTTACTTTGCAAAAGCGTGGTTTTATTCGATTCTGAGGCTAATTCGCTTTGCTTTATTTGGATATTATTATCCAAAGCATAATCAATACAATCTCTTAATGTCCATATCTCTGATTGAGAAAACCCCTGAATACTTATGGAAATAAGACCAAAAACTAAAACTGCTACTTTCAAACTTTTAAATTTTTTCATTTTGTTGATTTAATTTTTTAATGAATTATAATACTATTTTTTTAATCAAAAACAAATTGCTAAAAATATGCCACTTTTATAATTTTCTGATTTAGTATATTTTAAGTGTGTGAAATAATTTAATTTTTCTTAAAAGTGTTCGATAAAAAACAACAAATGTTCAGTAACGAACAACGATAAATTCTGTAAAAAAAATAAAATTTCTTTGTTTATAGAAATTGGATAAATTTACAAAATATTTATAAATCATAAAAATAACGAAAATGAAATATCTTAAGTATTTGTTTTGTACAATTTTCTTTTTACTTTTTGTTTCTTTATCTGCCCAAAACAACAAATTTAAATATTCTCACAAACACAGTTTTGAAACTTCAATAATAGGTGATACAATTGATGCAGTTCATTATGATATCTACCTTGAAAACATTGATACAGAAGCTGAAACCATTCAGGCATTTACGAAAGTACAATTCACCCCCAAAGTAGATAATCTTAATTCCGTTCCATTGGAATTGCTTGATCTTACTGTGGATTCAGTTTTTATTGATGGAGTGGAAATAACTACTTTTACTCATGCAGATGGTTTTATTCACATTCCTCTTTTGAATCCAATAAATACCGGCGACACTCTAATTGCAGAGGTTCATTATCACGGGCAGCCTTTTCACGAAGGATGGGGAGGATTTCATTTTTCGGGAGATTATGCATTTAATCTTGGTGTAGGTTTCGAATCTGATCCTCATAATCTCGGCAAGTCATGGTTTCCATGTGTTGATGATTTTACTGATCGTGCAACTTACGATTGTTTTGTAACCGTTGCCGATACTATGAAAGCAGTTTGTGGAGGAACTCTTATCGAAACAATTGATAACGGTAATAATACATTAACTTTTCATTGGCAATTGCCGCAGACAATTCCAACTTATCTCGCTTCTGTCGCTGTTGGAGAATACGAATCGGTTGATGATATTTACAATGGAATAAACGCAGACATCCCGATAAATATTTATGTCAGACCATTTAATACAGGAAATGTATCAGGTTCATTTGTTAATTTAAAAGAAATTATGAATTTTTTTGAAACTCATTTTGGCCCTTATCCATGGGACAGGATTGGATATGTGGAAACAAAAAAAGGAGCAATGGAACATGCTACAAGTATTGCATATCCTTATAGTTGCATTAATGGAAGTTTGAATTACGAATGGCTTTATACTCACGAGCTCTCGCACATGTGGTTCGGCGATAAAGTTACTTGTTCTACTGCCGGCGATATGTGGCTTAACGAAGGTTGGGCAGTGTTCTGCGAAATGTATTATCTTAATGATCTTTATAGCGAAGAAGATTTTAAAACCACTTTACGTAATAAACATGCCGGTGTTCTTCGACTTTGCCATACTTCTGCCGGTGATGGAAGTTATATGCCTCTTTACAACGTACCAACTCAATATACTTATGGTGAAA
>JAIORY010000188.1 GCA_021107915.1 Bacteroidales bacterium
TGCTCTTCGATCTATGGTGATTTTCACAACCAATCCGGTGAAAATCACTGGTTTTGTTGTCGCAGTCAGGAAGATACAAATCACGCCTTTTAAAAAATATTGCATATAACAGTTTGTAAATGAACTGTCCCGCAGCAAGCTTCAGGCAATTAAATCCAACGGTTTACAAAAATCTGCGTAATCTGCGGATTAAAAATTTTACAGCCTTTTATTAACAAAACAACATGCAGTAAAACAATATGGCACGCTACTTGCTTTTATCTAATTACAAAACCGAAATAAAAATGACTAACAAATCAAAAAAACAGCTAAAAAAGGAGGTTTAAAATGATTAGAAAACTTAGACAAAGAAAAGCAAGGAATGAAAAAGGTTTTACACTCATCGAGCTGATGATCGTTATCGCGATCATCGGTATCCTGGCGGCCATTGCTATTCCTAATTTTCTTGCGTATAGGTCAAGGGGTGCGAATACCGCTGCTGAGTCAGAAGCAAGGAATTTTATCACTGCGGCTATGGCTGAGCACGCGGATACTGGTTCTTATGCTGCACCACCTGCAGGTTTTAGCGCCAATGATGAGATAACAACGGGTGGAACAGCCCTGGCAATTGATGCCAGCGGCGTAATAACACCTGGTATGACATTCTATCATACTAATACTGGAACAGTAACTTACATGATCAACTCTGATGGCGGTATTGACTGATCTTAAATAGTTGCCTTTCTGGAATGACATTTTTTGTTCAAATACTGAATTTATCGCAGGTGTAGCAAGGCTATGCCTGCGATAAACAATTTTGTGATGCAAAAATTTTAAACTATGCATCAATTTATCGATATTAAGCATCATTATAAAATCCTTTCTGTTTGTCTGCTTTTAATTCTTACAATTCTAATCACTTACTGGCAGGTTAAAAATTTTGATTTTGTTAACCTTGATGACTTAGGATATGTTGCTGCAAACCCTAAAGTTCAGTCCGGCTTAACAATTGATGGTATTGCCTGGGCTTTTTCTTTTACTGACATCGCATACTGGCATCCCATGACATGGCTTTCTCACATGCTGGACTGCGAGCTTTACGGGTTGAACCCAATGGGTCACCACTGGACCAGCTTGCAGATTCATATAGCAAATACCCTGCTTCTTTTTTTCATTCTTCAATATATGACAAAAGCGCTCTGGCAAAGCGCATTTGTCGCCGCGTTGTTCGCATTGCATCCTATCAATGTAGAATCGGTTGCATGGGTAGCTGAGCGGAAGAATCTCTTGAGCACCTTTTTCTGGATGCTGACTATGCTGGCCTACGTTCATTACACCACACGCCCCAGCCTTTATAGATATCTCCTTACATTATTACTCTTAATGCTTGGCCTTATGGCTAAACCAATGCTCGTGACCTTGCCGTTTGTTCTCCTTTTGCTTGACTACTGGCCTCTTGAACGTCTCCGACATCAATCTCCATTTAATCTTATCCTTGAAAAGATTCCTTTTTTTGCTCTTTCCGCGGTTTCAGCATATATATCCTCTTTATCTGTTCATCGCTATGAAATAGTAGTATCCATGGAATTGGTGCCAATGAAGCTCCGGGTTGCAAACGCTCTGGTATCATATGTAAAATACATTGAAAAGACGATCTGGCCAAAAAACCTGGCGGTTTTTTATCCATTTCCTGATACTTTGCCTGTCTGGCAAATATTGGGAGCTGGTTTGTTTCTGGCTTCTATTTCATTTCTGGTGCTTCTGAACCTTAGAAAAAAGCCATATCTGTGTATAGGATGGCTATGGTTTCTTGGAACCCTTATTCCAGTTATTGGGTTAAAACAGGCCGGACTTTGGCCGGCCATGGCTGACCGCTGGGCATATGTCCCTCTTGTTGGAATTTTTATTATATTAGCATGGGGCGGTTCAGATCTTCTAAAAAAATGGACTAACAAAAAGATTGTTTCTTCTATTCTTGCAATGTCAATCTTTTTAGTATTAACAACACAAAGCTTCCATCAGGCATCTCACTGGAAAAACAACATCACACTCTTTGAAAATGCTGTTAGAGCAACAGATCACAACTGGCTGGCTTATAATGATTTGGGATTAGCTCTGATGCGTGACGGCAAATTAAATGATGCTGTTTTTCATTTTAAGAAAGCATTGCAAATTAGACCGAAATACTTAACTGCGTTTGATAATCTTGGCATGACTCTGTACAAGCTTGGTAGATTTGAAGAAGCTTATAATTATTATATGGAAGCGCTTAAAATAGACCCGAAAGACGCAGGAATCCATAATAATACAGCTAATGTCCTCACAGCCCTTGGCAAATTTGAAGAAGCAATAAAGCATTACAGGAAAGCAATTCTGATTACCCCTGATTTTGCTGAACCGCATTATAATCTTGCGAATATTTTAGTTATTCAAAAGAAGTTTGATGAAGCTGTTTTTTACTATGAATCAGCCATAAAAAATGATTCTGAATATAGCGATGCTCATTATAATTTAGGCTGTATCTTATTAAGGCAGAAAAAAATTAAAGAGGCATTAACTCATTTTACAGAGGTTATTAAGATTAACTCTAATTATAAGCAGGCATATAATCAGATAGGAATTATTTTATTACAACGTGGAAAAATTAAGAAAGCCGAAATTTTTTTTTCCAAGGCTGTCCAAATTGATCCCGGTTATAAGGAAGCCACAAACAATCTTCTATTTATAAAGAAAATGTTTAAGCAGTATGAAATATAACTATAAAATGGCATGTAATAAATCATGAATTTATCAACTATAATGATGGACTTTATTGTAATAGGGAAATGTAGATGAAGAAAACAGCAAAAGTTTATCAGCAAACAAGGCGCAAACATTGGGACGGTGTTGCACGTGAAATTGATTCTATAAGTTCCTGGGGGAATTATTATCACAAAAGAATAGCCCAAGTATATAAGTTTTTAGTATCTCCCGGACAACGTGTAATTGAATTTGGCTGCTCAACAGGTGATTTGCTTGCCGATCTTAAACCATCATTAGGGGTCGGGGTGGATTTTTCCAAAGAGATACTCAGATATGCACATCAACGCCATCCTGAACTTAACTTCATACAGTGTGACATCCATGATTTTTGTCTAAACAATACATTTGACGTGATCATTCTATCTGATCTGGTGAACGACCTGTGGGACGTACAAACCGTTTTCAGACAAATCTCACGACTATCTTCCAATAGCACACGGATTATCTTTAATACCTACAGCAGGGTATGGGATTTGCCGCTAAAGCTGGCCCGGCGATTAGGAATAAAAAGGCCGACACTGACTCAGAACTGGTTAACGATACAGGATATCACCGGTCTGCTTGATCTGGCTGACTTTGAAGTTATTCGCCATTGGGGAGAGGTTCTTTGTCCTTTGCATTTGCCATTAGTTAGTGGTTTTTTAAATCGAATTGTCGCAAAGATATGGCCGTTCCATTATTTCATACTGACAAATTTCATTATTGCGCGACGTCGCCCCAATTCTCTGTCTATAAGTAGAAAAGCGTCTATATCTGTTATTGTACCGGCGCGTAATGAGGCCGGTAATATTGATAACATTTTTACCCGTGTTCCAAAGATGGGCAGGAGGACTGAACTTGTATTTGTTGAGGGGCACTCAGAAGATAATACATATGAAGCTATTGAAAAAGGGATGCTTGAACATCCGGAACAGTCATGCAAACTATTCCGACAAAGTGGGACAGGAAAAGGGGATGCAGTTCGACTGGGCTTTGACCGGGCAAGCGGTGAAATGCTGATGATATTAGATGCTGATCTGACTGTATCTCCTGAGGTTTTACCTCGATTTTATGATGCATTATGTTCAGGTAAAGGTGAATTTATTAATGGCGTCAGGTTGGTCTATCCCATGGAAAAAGAGGCCATGCGTTATCTGAATATTTTGGGAAATAAATTTTTTAGTCTTGCATTTTCGTGGTTACTTGGCCAACCCATCAAAGATACTCTTTGCGGCACAAAGGTTTTGTGGAAAAGCGACTACGAAAGAATCGCTAAAAACCGTGCCTATTTTGGGGAGTTTGATCCTTTTGGGGACTTTGATTTGTTGTTTGGCGCAGCCAAGCTGAATTTAAAAATTATTGAGGTGCCTATCCGGTATGGCGAGCGTAAATACGGAGACACAAACATTCAGCGCTGGAAGCATGGTTTGCTTTTACTGCGAATGGTCATGTTTGCTTTAGGGAGGATAAAATTTGTATGACATGACAAACAGGACAGAATACAAAAAAACATACCCTGGCTAAAGAAACGACTTGGGGGTTCACCGGATGAAACAGCATTTGTACGCTGGATAGTTCACAGGTCTGCTGGAATCCATACCGGTTATTCGCGAATTTTCAGGTTCATTATATATAAGGTGTCAAAGACCATGAACAATCAAAACAACCATTCAGATGGCATATTCAACATCCGTTATGATGTTTTGATCTGTCTGTTTCTTGTTATAGCCACACTGGCCGTTTACTGGCAGATTAATTATCATGAATTTATCAATCTTGATGACTCTTTATATGTTCTCCAAAACAAGGACGTGCAAAAAGGGCTAACCTCGGAAAGTATTTCCTGGGCTTTTTCTTTTACTGACATTGCATACTGGCATCCCTTGACATGGCTTTCTCACATGCTGGACTGTCAAATATACGGCCTGATACCCGGTATGCATCATCGGACAAGTTTGATTTTTCATATTGTGAACAGCATCCTGCTGTTTTTTGTGCTTCAAAAAATGACCGGAGCGCTCTGGCAAAGTGCTTTCGTGGCAGCGTTGTTCGCATTGCACCCTGTCAATGTAGAATCGGTTGCATGGGTAGCTGAGCGGAAAAATGTGTTGAGTACCTTTTTCTGGATGCTGACTATGCTCGCATACGTTCATTACACCACACGTCCCAGTCTTTATAGATATCTTCTTACATTATTATTCTTAATGCTTGGCCTTATGGCTAAACCAATGCTCGTAACCTTGCCGTTTGTTCTCCTTTTGCTTGACTACTGGCCTCTTGAACGTCTCCGGCATCAATCTCCATTTAATCTTATCCTTGAAAAGATTCCCTTTTTCGCTCTTTCCGCAGTTTCAGTATATATATCCTCTTTATCTGTTCATCGCTATGAAATAGTAGTATCCATGGAATCGGTACCAATGCAGCTCAGAATTGCAAACGCTCTGGTATCATATGTAAAATACATTGAAAAGATGATTTGGCCCAAAAACCTGGCGATTTTTTATCCATTTCCTGATACTTTGCCTATCTGGCAAATATTGGGAGCTGGTTTGTTCCTGGCTTCTATTTCATTTCTTGTGCTTCTGAACCTTAGAAAAAAGCCATATCTGTGCATGGGATGGCTATGGTTTCTTGGAACCCTTATTCCGGTTATTGGGTTAAAACAGGCCGGACTTTGGCCGTCCATGGCTGACCGCTGGGCATATGTCCCTCTTGTTGGAATCTTTATTATATTAGCATGGGGCGGTTCAGATCTTCTAAAAAAATGGACTCATAAAAAGATTATGCTTACCATTCTCGCTATAGCGGTCATTTTAGCCCTGACAGTGCTGAGCTTCATGCAAGCATCTCACTGGAAAAACAGCATTACACTCTTTGAAAACGCTATTAAAGTAACTAAAAACAACTGTATGGCGCATAATAATTTAGGCATAACCCTGTTTGAGAAAGGAGAATTCAATAAAGCAATTTTTCATTATAAAAAAGCTCTAAATATTAAACCTGATACATCAGAAGCTATTAAAAACCTTGGCGTTGCACTAACTAAAAAAGGTAATTTAAAAGAAGCTGCTCGCTATTTCAGTAAAGCTCTTGTGATAAATTCTGAGAATTGGGATTCTCACTATAAACTTGGAGATGTTCTGGCGAAGCGTGGCAAATTTAATAAAGCAATACGCCATTTTGAAGAAGTCATTAGAATAAACCCCGGCTATGCTCCAGCTTACAATGAAATAGGGATTATACTTGCACAAAAAGGAAAACTGCAAAAATCCAATGATTTTTTTTCAAAAGCAATACAACTCGAACCTGATTGCAAGGAGGCCAGAGATAATCTTTTGATTTTAAAGCAACTAATGCAACATGATGAAAAATAATATGAAATATTGTTTTTTGAAATTTTATTCATCACTAAAGACAGGGAGTACCATGTGACGCTTAAATCCTGGTTATCAAACCCTTTGACGCGAGGAATGGATATTGATAACCCAAAGACCACAGAACTTCGTCGACAGGTCATTCAAGAGAAAAGTTTTTTGCGTAAGATCTATTTGGAATGGTATAGCGCAATAGATGCAGCTTTACCAACGGGCTCGGGATCTGTTTTGGAAATCGGATCTGGAGCAGGGTTCATGAATGATCACATTCCCGATATAATAACTTCTGATGTTTTTTGGTCTTCTGGTGTTAATCTCGTGTTGGATGGTGGTCATTTACCGTTTAGAGATCTTACTTTGCGTGCTATAATTATGACGAATGTATTCCACCATTTCCCGAACCCTCAACGCTTTTTGTGGGAAGCGGCACGGTGTGTGCGTCTCGGCGGCACAATCGTAATGATAGAACCATGGGTGACATCATGGTCTCGACTGATATATTCCAAATTACATCATGAGCCTTTTAGTCCAGAGACCATGAAATGGGAGTTTCAGCAAAGAGGACCGCTTTCAGGAGCAAACACCGCTTTACCGTGGATTGTTTTTCAAAGGGATCGAAAACGGTTTGAATCCGAATTTCCTCAGTGGCGTCTTAAGGCGGTCAAACTTATGATGCCTTTTTCCTATATTGTTTCCGGGGGTGTTTCCTTAAAAAGCCTGTCGCCGGGATGTAGTTATGGTTTATGGCGCACACTGGAACACAACCTTCGGCCTTTAATGCCAAGATTAGCAATGTTTGCACAAATTGTTCTACAAAAGTTGAGTTACTAATGAGACCATAATCATTTAATACTGCACAACTGCCAAACTCGCTTCCGCAGGATGCTCATAATTACTTTAAACTTAACCAAATCAAAAAACTTGATCACTGCCCAAAGCCCGCCATACGGGCTGAGTTGCTCATCACAGGTCTGATATTTCGTTGAAGCATTAGATTCTTTTGACCTTTGCGCTGTTTGCTGTAATACTTTTATATAAAATGAATTAGCCGGAGTCATGAGTCCAACCGGCAGGCTTGTCGTAACCTTCCCGCATAAAAAATCATATTTTGCCAATGATG
>JAIORY010000446.1 GCA_021107915.1 Bacteroidales bacterium
TTATATCTCGGATGAAATTCAGTAATAACTTTTCTGAGAAATGTTTTATCAAGATGAGTGTATATTTCGGTAGTGGTGATAGACTCATGACCGAGCATTTCCTGAACTGCCCTGAGGTTAGCACCTCCTTCAATTAAATGAGTGGCAAAAGAATGACGAAAAGTATGTGGACTTATCTTTTTATGAATACCTGCTTTTTCTGTCAGGTCTTTTACAATTAAGAAAATCATTACCCTCGAAAGTTGTCCGCCTCTTTGGTTTAGAAAAAGAATATCTTCGTCTCCTTTTCTCGGGCTTTGATGATTGCGGATATTGTCTAAATATATCTCAATATGTTTTTGAGCAACTTTTCCAATTGGAACCAACCTTTCCTTATCGCCTTTACCTGTAATTTTTATAAAACCATCATTAAAATAAAGATTAGTGATTTTCATGCTGATAAGTTCGCTTACACGTAATCCGCATCCGTAAAGAGTTTCGAGAATAGCTTTGTTTCTTTCGCCTTCGGGTTTGCTTAGGTCAATTGCATTGATAATCATTTCTATTTCATCAAAGCTAAGAGTATCCGGTAATTTTCTTCCTATCTTCGGTGCTTCCAATAACTCTGAGGGGTTACTTTCAAGTACTTCTTCTAAAATCAAATAATTAAAAAAAGCTTTAGTACCTGAAATTATTCTTGCTTGTGATCTTGCGTTTAATCCGGTTTTGTTTATCCACATTACAAAATCCTGTAAAACTGATAATTTTATTTGTTGAGGATTCAGGTTCAGGTTTTTTTCTTCCATAAAACCGACTAAGAGTTTAATGTCGTGAATATATGCCTGAATGGAATTATCTGAAAGTGATTTTTCAAGTCGAAGATAATTTTTAAATCCTTTTATGTAGGAGTCCCATTTCATTGAAAGTTCAGGAGTTTATCAGTTATTAATTTATAATTTCAAAATGTACTTTAGTTTTAAAAAACAGTCTTCAGTCCTCAGTCTCCAGTCCTCAGTCTTCAGTCCTCAGTCTTCAGTCTCCAGTCCTCAGTCTCCAGTCCTCAGTCCTCAGTCTTCAGTCTCCAGTCTCCAGTCCTCAGTCTCCAGTCTCCAGTCCTCAGTCCTCAGTCTCCAGTCCTCAGTCTTCAGTAACCAGTGACAAGAATCCAGTAACCAGTATCAAGAATCCAGTCTCCGGTTAATTAATTATAAAATCATTGTACCCACACACTACGCTATCCTGTATCTGCACATTATCCACTCTTGCCCATGATGGTCCAATTCTACACCAGTCAATAAATTGCTCAATATCTTTTTCTTCACCTTCTGCTTCTATATAAACCGTGCCATCAACTTTATTACTTACAAATCCATTGATATTTAAAGTCTTTGCTGTTTTGTGAGCATAAAATCTAAAACCAACATTTTGCACTTTTCCAATGACTTTAATTATAACACTCCTCTTCATCAATTTATGGATTTAGTCTTTTAATAATCATCTCATCAATTTTATTAGCAAGCTGGTGTGGGGCAAATCCTCGCCAGTTAAAATCATTAAATTTTCCACCAAAACCAATATAATAATCAAGGTTTGCATCAACAAATTCTCTGATAACATGATCTCTGAAATTAAGTCCGACTATCCAGCCATCTTCAATTTCATCAACCCATTCAATATAATAATCATCATCACCTGAATGGAAATTTAAAATATTTTCACCAATGATAATAAATTTATTAATTCCATTTTCTATAAGATATTCAATTATATTTCTTTTAAAATGCATTATATCATTATGAAGAACAT
This sequence comes from Bacteroidales bacterium, assembly GCA_021107915.1. Lineage (GTDB taxonomy): Bacteria > Bacteroidota > Bacteroidia > Bacteroidales > JAIORY01 > JAIORY01. The sequence goes on from JAIORY010000446.1 coordinate 1,786, forward strand.
CATTCCACTCGCCCATCATTTCAATAACACAAAAACTATTTTCATAATCAGCGAAAAGAATTTTGATAAATAATGTTAAAGAACCTATGTTATCCCATTGTGGATGAATGTAATGATCGTAAATAACATTTGTACATTCCATAGCATTATACTCACGATTAAAAAATGGTGATGACTTATCATTAGAAGCGATATATAAATTTCGCCATGAATAAAATGGTTCTATTGTGTGCATATTAATTGCAAAATTACATAATAAATATTAAGACTGAAATTTGTTTTGAGGGAAAACAATTATTGCAGGATTATTATTATTTGATAAGGCAAAGGGAATAATGGAGTAATGGAATAATGGAGTAATGGAATAATGGAGTGATGGAATGGTGAGTTAACTCCGAAAAGTCTTTATAGCCACTAAAACACAAAAGCACTAAATTTCACTAAAATTAATTTACTGATTCTTTTTCCCCCAAGGGGGGAAATTACAAGAAACCAACAAAGAATAATAAGTTAGAAATCTTGCTCAATGTAACTCCTTCCCCTTTTGGGGGAAGGTCCATACGGACTCCTTTTAGTCGTTGGGATGGGGGTGATTATATCGCCATCTTTACCGAATCCAGTTTTTTGATTTCAGAATAAAGTTTATCAAGTTTTTCTTGGGAATCAAGTTTTACCTTTACAGTTAAACTAACATAAGTCTTTTTACTGCTATGTTTGCTTTTCCAATCTTTAAATGGAATATCTAATTCCAGAAATATTTTTGAAAGGTTATTTTTGTGCTTCTTATCTGAGATTGTTGCATCCATAATTACCTTAAGATCATAAATTACCGGATATAATATTTTTCTATCTCCAAAAGGATTTTTATCATTTCTTAAGCTCATATTTTTTTATTTAGTAAATTATTAATTTTGACTTCCAAACTTTAGTAATCGGTATTATTTCTCTCTAATAATTAACCGATAACCACTACTGTGAATATTAGCAATTTCAATTAAAGTATCTTCCTTTAAATATTTCCTTAGTTTTGTAATATAAACATCCATACTTCTTGTGGTAAAATAATTATCATCTCTCCAAATATTTTTTAAAGCAATCCGGCGGGGGAGGACTTCATTTTTGTTGATACATAATAATTTCAATAACTCTGATTCTTTTGGAGATAACTTTTGTATATTATCATTAAGCTGAATTTGTCGAAGTTTCCAATTAAATCTGTATTTACCGATTTCAAATATATCCGGTATTTCTTTATCATTATCTCCTGAAATTTTTCGATTTAATATTGCACTAATCTTGCATAAAAGCACTTCCGAATCAAATGGTTTTGTAATATAATCATCGGCACCAAGTCCATATCCTTTCAGAATATCTTCTTTAAGTGTTTTGGCTGTCAGGAAAATCAGAGGAACATTGTTGTCATATTTTTTTATTTCCGATGCAATCATAAATCCATCCACATTAGGCAACATCACGTCAAGTATGCAAATATCAAATTCATCTTTATTGAACTCAGCAAATGCATCTTTTCCATCAAGCACCCATTTAACATGATAATCATTTATTTCGAGATAGGATTTTAATACCGCTCCGAAATTATGATCATCCTCAACGAGGAATATTTTTTGCTTGGGTTTCATGTTTTTTTATATCAAATTCATTTTCAAATAATAGCATTTTTCATTCTCAAGATGCAGAAATTAGAAATTAGAAAATAGAAATTTGAACTTTTTTCTAATTTCCAATTTCAAGTTTCCAATTTCATAAAGCAATCATTCTTAGGTTAAACCAAATCTAAAATCATAAATCTAATATTACCTTCAATCATCTCTCCTTAATATTTGGCAAATATATCTCAAACAAACTACCTTTTCCAATTTCGCTTTTCAAATTTATTGTTCCATGAAATGAGTTAACCATTGCTTTAACATAACTCAATCCTAAACCAAATCCTTTTACATTATGAATATTCCCTTTTGAAACTCTGAAGAATTTTTCAAAAATTTTGCTTTGTGTCCCACGATTCATGCCAATGCCGTTATCCTTTACGGAAATAATAATTCCGGTTTCGGTATTTCTTGTGCTGACAACTATTTCAGGAGTTCTTTCACAATATTTATTTGCATTATCCAGCAAATTATACAGGATATTTGTAAAATGAATTTCATCAACTTTACAAAAATAATTTTCTGCATCTAAAACCGAAATTATTTTTCCATTGTTTTTTTCTATCTGTAAACTAATATTTTTTATAGCTTTATTAATAAGAAAATGAATATTTGATTTTTTGATATTTAACTCCAGATCGTTTTTTTCAACTAAAGACATTTGCAAAATATTTTCTACCTGAGAATTCATTCGCCGGTTTTCTTCTTTAATAATTTCTGTATAATATTTTATATTTCCCCGATCTTTAATAACCTTTGGATTGTTAATCGAATCAACTGCAAGAGAAATAGTTGCAATTGGAGTTTTAAATTCGTGAGTCATATTATTCATAAAATCGGATTTAATTTCGGAAATCTTTTTTTGTTTTTGAATAATGTATAATGTAATAGCAAAAGTGATGATGATAATTAATGTAAAGAAACCCGAAAATCCTAACAATAATATTATTGATTTGTATAAATGAGTTTTCTTATCCGGAAAATAAACAAACAAATAATTTTTACTATTGTAAATATCTTCAGGAAATAAATTTGTTTTGTATTTATAATTAATATTTTCTTCCGAAAACCCTTCTGATTTAATATAAAAAGTATCCTTTTCTTCACTAATACCAAATTCATATTGTGCGGGTAAATCTTTGTTTATTAATTCCTTTTCAATTATTTTATTGATTGATGCAAAATCTATTCTTTCAGTAATTGGCGTATCTTCAAAAGCATATTCAAAAGCAATTTTATTAATTACTTTATCAAATTTTTTGATCCTGTGTTTTACAACTTTGGTTTTTTGCTTTATCTTTTTAACTATGGAATCAATCTTTTTATTTTGGTGGATAAGTTTACTTTCAAATTTAAAAGCATTTTTAAAAGAATCGCTATTAAATTCAGAACTTATTTTAATAATTCTATCAAGATCAAATTTGCCCTCATTCTCAGAAATGATCATATTTCCTCCAATATTATGAAGAATACTGTCTTTAGAAAATATCATTATGTTTTCTAAAATAGAATCACTAATATTTATTTTAAATGAATTTTTTAGCGAATCATATATTAATAAAAGACCGGAATCAGAATAAACATCAAGAAACATATCCGCTTTTATATCAACAAACTGATCATTAATATAATCGAGTGCATCTCCTGTTTCGAGTTTGCCGACAATATTTGATAAAGCTTTATTAACATTCTGATCAAATTGTTTTTCTTTTACATCAATAGCATTTCTAATCCAAAACAATTGAACGAGAATTATTCCAATCAATGAAATACTCATTAAAATAATAAGTACGGCTGTTCGTTTTTTGCTGTTTACCTTTAATTTCATCTTTAAAATAATATGTAACTAATCAATTTAATAATCAATTAATATTTCATTGATAATTAATACTGATTAGTAAAAAATGTATTTTTTTTGCGTTTTCAAAAGTAATCAATAATAATGTGTGTGAAATAGACTTTAACTTTTCCTTAACCTTTTTTAACTTTCATTTAACAGTAATATAGGTTCTTAGCACTTACTTTTGTTTCAAAATAATAACTAAAAAAATAATAGAAATGAAAAAACTAAATTTATTTAAAATCATTGCAATTCTAATAGTATTTCTTGCCGGATCATTTAATAATTACGGCTTTGCTCAGAATACAAAAAAATCTGATAAAGAAATCAGGATTAAAATAGTTAAAGAAGTGGATGGCAAAACAACTGTTATCGACACTATTATTAAATCAGGAGCGGATTTTGATTCCGATGACCTGAAATATTTTATTAAGGTTACAGAAGGGAAAAATAAACTGGATTCGGTAATGAAGAAAATTACGATTGACCTAAATATTAATGGAGATTCAATAGCTAAAAAAATAAAGAAAAAAGTGTATGCAATAAGTCAAAAAATTGATTCAATAGATTTGGATTTTGATTTCGACTTCGACTTTGATTTTGATTTTGATAATTTTAATGGCTTAAAGATTCTTGACTCTATTAAAACAATAATGATTAAAGGTGATTTTGATATTGATGATGATAAACACAAATTATTTAAATCGCATAAATATCATGATTTAAAAAAAGTTCATAAATCTCATAGAATAAAAATTAGAGATATTGATAGTCCTGAAAAGTTGAAAGCCCTTGGTATTAATACAAAAAACAGTAAACTTGAAATAGGTAAAATAGTGCTTTTAAAAACTGAAGAAGATAAAATAGAATTGAAATTCAAATTGCAAACTGAAGGAAAAACAACAATAGAATTGATGGATATAAACGGAAACGAAATATTTAAAGACAAAGTAAAATATTTTCCGGGAACTTACGATAAAACAATTGATATTTCAGGCTTTGATAATCATAAATATATTTTACATATTGTTCAGGGAAATAGCTCGGTAACTAAAAAAATTACACTTAATTAATTTATATTCTGCCACAGATTCACAGATTAAAAAAAAATATTTTTAATAATCCGTGAATTTATGGCATTTTCTTTTTTTAACATTTTGGAGTAGACTCAAAAATGATTCCCCTTCGAAAAGAAATTTTAGCCACTAAAACACAAAGGCACTAAATTTCACTAAAATTAATTTATTGATATTCTTTGTTTTGTGGATTTTTGTGTTTTCGTGTTTTTGTGGCATTTTTTGTTTTTTGTTTTTCGGAGGAAGCTCAAAAATAGAACTTCCATTTTTTGTGGATAGTATTATTGAAGAACTCACCACTTCCGACTCTGGTCTTCCATCTTTTCTACTCAAGTCTCCTCGAAATTTTTCGTAAAGTCTTCGGTTTTATCTCACCGGTTTTCAAGTATTTCTCAATCTCAAGGTAGAGATTAATTCTGCTGTATGTAGATAAATTTATTGGAGCTCTAACCGAACAATATAATGCCGAAGCAAAAACAAACGGTATAGAACACATTGTTCTAATTGGCCAGTAACCTTTTTCTGTTCCGCTGCAAGTGTAATGGTCATAAGAAATTGCAACTCCCAAAACAGAAAGGGTAGCTAAAAACTCAGGGTTGATAAATACAATATTTCGTTTTCTGTAATACAACTTGATAATTTCGGCAATAGTATCATTATCTCCGTATAAATCAAGAAACTCATATCTGCTTAATTTGTATTTAGATTTGGCAATATTATATCTTTCATTAGTATCTGTTTTTGCAGTGAAATCAGTTTCAAAAGCAAAAGCATTTAAACTGATTATCATTAATAGTAAAATCCCTGTAAGTTTCATGTGTTTATATTTTTGTATTACAAAGAACAACGAAAATATATTTTTATTATAATTT
>JAIORY010000007.1 GCA_021107915.1 Bacteroidales bacterium
AGAATTAACCGGTCTTTCCCCTCTTGAGTTTATCAGGCAAATACGTTTACTTCAGGCAAAAGAACTTTTGTCGAAACAAGCATTTAACAGCGTTGCAGAAATTTCTGCTGCCGTTGGTTTTAATAATCCTCATTATTTTTCCCGTCTTTTTAAAATTATGTTTGGGCAATCACCTGCTGAATTCACAACAAAGTTTGAGGTTTGAGGTTTGCTGTCATCAAAAGACCAACTTAATTTTTCAATAATAAATCCAAAATCTTTAATCCTAAATCATAAATCATCCCCAACCTGACATCAATAATTATTTATAAATAGTCATTAACTTTATTTTCAATTATCATTTTCACTTGTTTCCAACTTGTATTGTTAAGTGATATTGGGTCAAATTCAGTTTCGGCATCATCAAAATAAGTAAGACTTTTAAGTATGTGGAAATGTGCTATTTCAGGATATTTTTTTGAAAACAGTTTAAACATATCCGAGAGTGAATACTTTTTTAACAATTCGTAAATGTCGAAAAAGTCTTTTTTTGCACCACGATTAGCTATTGCCGATAATTTCATTGCAATTATATCTTCAACGGATAATAAACGCAAACCATCTATTTCCAACACTTTATTGATTAACGGATATGGGTATTTAATAAAGTCTATTTTTATATATTCATTATCGCTATATCGTTTCCGTGCATTTATTATCATTGAGTTTTTGTCTTTTTGCATAACGACCATAAATTCCAAATCATCATGTATTTCCTGTAATATATCAGATGTTTCAAAATCCTCATTAAAAAATAAATCCAAATCTACCGAAATACGATGCCCTAAATGCAGGGATAGTGCAGTTCCGCCTACTAAAAAAAAACTTTGCAGGCTTTTGCATTGCATAAGTGTTTTTAATAATTCCAAAGTTGACGGATAGACGGCTCTGTATTGTAACATCTGAATTGTTCTTTTGATAATTTAAAATATTTACTGCAAAAATTTAATGTAACTTTATCTAAATACCGAATTTTAAGCACTTCATTTTTAATTCGTTCTGTGCCATAGTATTTTTTTATTTCAAACCAATCATTAAGTATACCACGTATTAACACACGCTCAATAATAAGTCGGGCATGATTTTCATAATCTATTTTATTGATGTCGGTATCCCAAAAGAGTGGTTTTGAAAGTTTCATATTAATTAGTATTACACAAAGATACAAAAAATTAAGTTGTCCTCGAATTTTTTTTGTCATCTAATTACACTAATAAAAAATTCGTTTAATCTGTGTAATTCGATGACAAAAACAATCCGTGTAATTCGTGGACAAACCCAAAACCAATAATTCGTGCAAATTTGTGTAATTCGTGGACACCCATGTAACAAATCGGACAAAACATAGCACAAATCGGACATTCTGCACTCAAAGCCTTGACAAACAAGGTTTTTCACTTTATCTTTGAAATTGTTTTTTTTTTAATAAAATAAAAAGCAACAGATCTTAATCAAAAATAAATCTGTGAATCAGTGGCAAATTATATAAAATTAATATTAATCATTTTAAAAATCATAATCATGAAAAAAATTAATTTTTATTCAACTATTCTTTTACTTGGTTTCTTTTTGGGAATTGCAATTAAGAGTTCAGGGCAAACAACAATTTGGTCTGAAGATTTTTCGACATACGTAGAAAATACAGGTATTGATGGTACCGGTAATATCGGCGATTATCCTGCTAATGTTACAAAATGGACACTTGATGTCTCAGGAGCAACTTTATCAGATGCCGATGATTACATAAAAACACATAATTATAAAATGGAAGGTCGTGATTTGGACGGACCTGTTATATGGGAAAGTGTAAATATTGATATTTCAGCCTATTCATCGGTGGTTTTTAGTCTTGATGCTTCTGAAGATGGATTGATGGAAGAAAGCGACTATTTTGATGTTTATTACAAGATTGATGCTGGTGCTTTCACATTAATTCCAAACTGGAACAGTTTGGGTTCAGTTGATCATACACTTATTGATGATTTTACAAGCACTACTGTCACTCAAACAATAAATTCAGGAAGCACTTTGGTTATTAAAGTAATTATGAATAATAATACTTCGATGGAATATTTAAAACTTGACAATGTTTTTGTAAAAGCCAACATGGAATATGTTTCATCAACCACAACACAAAATACCCGCAATATTGCAGCCGGTAAAACTAACAGACAAATTATAGGTGTAGAAGTAGTAACAACAGGAACAGAAAGCCCGATAAGCATTACTCAGTTTACCATCAATGCAAACGGTTCAAGCACGCCCGTTTCTACTAATATTGAAAATGCAAAAATATACTGCACGGGAACTGACAATACTTTTGCAACAGGCACTCAATTTGGGTCAACTTATGCCTCACCAATAACCACAAACTTTGATGTTACCGGCACACAACAATTATCAGAAGGAACAAATTATTTTTGGTTGACCTTTGACACAAAAACAGGCGCAACATTAGGAGAACTAATTGATGCCGAATGTATTTCATTTGTGATTGATGGCTTAACCGAAACACCGACCGTAACCGCCCCGGGCGGAAACAGGACTTTATCTGCACCACTATCCGGAAGTTATACAATAGGTGCCAAGAGCAATTATGCTTCATTTACCGCTGCTGCTAACGATTTGAATGACCTCGGTATTAGCAGCACGGTTTCTTTTGCAGTTGCTTCGGGAACTTATACGGAGCAGATTTCATTATCAGCAATTGACGGTACTTCTACTACCGACACCATTGTCTTTCAATCATCAACAAACGATCCTGCCGATGTTACATTGCAGTTTACACCAACTTCTTCTGCAAATTACGTGGTCAGCTTTGATGGGAGCGATTATGTCAGTTTACTTGATATGACAGTACAAACCACAGGAACATCATCTTATGGAAGAGTGTTTGTTTTTTCGGGAGCTACGCAAGGTATCACCTTGAAAGGCAACAATATTCAAGGTATGGATATAAGTTCAGATGATGATGTATATGCTGTTATTTATGCTTCTTCAGGTGCAAGCAATATGGCTTCAAATATCAACATCGAAAACGATACCATTACTAACGGAAGTCATGGTATTTATTTCAGGGGCGATAATAATACAAACCTTGAAACACAAAATACATTTATCAACAATGTATTGAACAACTTTTATCATACAGGTATTAATGCGGAATATCAGGATGCTATAATCATCAATAGTAACATTTTAACTGGGAAAGCAAGCAATGCTTCTGCAAACGGAATTATTGCCAATGAGTGCAATAATGCAATCGAGATAACTCAAAACAAGGTTTTTCTTAATGCTACCAGTGAAAACAGCGGTATTTCGTTATATACTTGTATTGGTACTTCTTCCAATCAAGGTCTTACAGCTAACAATTATGTAAGTTTTGAGGAAGCTGCTGTTACCACCGAAGGAATATATCTTATGTCATGTGGTTATCAAAAAATTTATCACAACAGTATAAATATCAGAGCTTCTTCAAAAAATAACGGGGGCAACAGAACCGGAAATCAAACCGGCATTGGCATTGATTATTGGTGGGCTCAATCAATTTTCGGATATCTTAAAATAATGAATAATATTGCCCACACCGCGGCTGTAAAAGTAATCAAGGTTTCTCAAACAGCAGTTAACGAGGGTTATGTGGAAACTTGTGACTATAATGATTGGTACACCGATTGGACAACTTTTGGAACATGGGGCGATGACAATACTTATGCATCTATGCCTGACTGGCAAACAGGAACTGGACTTGATGAGTGTTCTGTTTGTGTAGATCCTGGGTTTGTTTCAAACCAGTCGTGCGTTCCTCAAAATGATTCCATTGATAACCTTTATCCGCGAAAAACTGAGGTTACTAAAGATATTAACGGAGATGATAGAGCCGACCCCACTACCCCAGGTGCAGTTGAATCAAATGGAAGTGGTGGACAATTAATTGTTTGGAAACAGAATGGAGTAGATAACGATTGGAATAATCCCAATAACTGGGACCCACCACAAGTGCCCGGAAAAAATGATGATGCGTGGATTCAGAACAATAATCCTGTTAATGGATTTCCTTGTGTGGGTATTGGTGAAAATGGAGAATGCAATAACCTGATTGTTGATAATGGTGCCCAATTAAATTTAGAAGGTAATTTGGATGTGAACGGCAACACTCAGGATTTAGGCACAATTAACAATTCTAATGATAATGGGGGGCTGTGTCTTACAGGCAATCAGAACACAACTGTTACTATGGGATCAAGTTCTGTGCCAAATTACGACATTAGTAAGTATTTCGATTTTAACGAAGTGAAGTGTGAAAGTAATATTAAGGTGAATGATATTGATATTACAACGGGGAATTTAAATTTTAATAATAAAAACATTGAAATCATCCGCAATGCCGATTTCTCAGGCGGAGAGGTTACTAATACAAATGAAGTTAAATTTACAGGTTCTGAAAATTCCGTATTTTATTCAGGTTACTACCGTTACAATACTTTGATAATTGACCCGGATACGAGTGCTAAAGTGGTTACGGCTTACGGTTATAATAATAAATTGAGGGTTAATAACCTGTATGTACAAAAAGGTGTGTTCTATCCTTTGTTTGATACTTTGGATTGTGCAGGAAATGCTAATCTGTTGGGAGGTACATGTGAACCGGGAATAATTGAATTCACAGGTTCTGGAGATTCTGAATTTTATTCAGGTTACTACCGTTACAATACTTTGATAATTGACCCGGATACGAGTGCTAAAGTGGTTACGGCTTACGGTTATAATAATAAATTGAGGGTTAATAACCTGTATGTACAAAAAGGTGTGTTCTATCCTTTGTTTGATACTTTGGATTGTGCAGGAAATGCTAATCTGTTGGGAGGTACATGTGAACCGGGAATAATTGAATTCACAGGTTCTGGAGATTCTGAATTTTTTTCGGGAGGTAATACGTTAACAGATGTTGAAATAAAAAAAAGCAATGGTGCACAATTAACACTTCAGGATAATTTATATGTAGCTAGCTATTTATCAACAGTTGAAGGTGTTCTGGATGCAAACCATAATGTTGAAGTATCGGGTGATTTCACAGTTAGTGCAACAGGCAATAATGCCGTTGTAAATGTAGCAGCAGGGAAAAAATTAGCAGTAACCGGAATTTCTACAATAAACGATGGAGGTGAGCTAAGGTTAAAGTCGGGTGCAGGCGGAGGAGGGCATTTTATCCCTCAGGGAAATGTACAAAGAAATGGTACAGGTCAAATAGTTGTTGAGCAATATTTAACCGATGGTCAATGGCATCTTATTTCTTCGCCGGTTGCCAATGCAACAGTTAACAGTCTGTATTTTAATGGCAGCCCCGATGTATGGTTAACTGAGCACAACGAAACTGATGACAGTTGGGAATATATTACTAGCCTTAGCACTCCCATGCCTTTCGGAAAAGGGTTTGGTTACTGGGTTGGCACTTCAAAAACAGATGTAACAGCATTGTTTGAAGGGGACATTCTTACTGAAAATTTAACTTTGAATAGTAGCAGTACACCGCCCCTTGCCTTTAGCAATATCGATCATGGTTTTAACCTTGTTAGTAACCCTTATTCCTGTGCATTGGACTGGGATATTGGAGCATGGGGACGTACTAATTTAGAAGGCAGCGTGTGGGTTTGGGACAACAACAACTATCTTGTCAGGAATCTGGCAGGCGAGGGTTCACTCACCGATGGTATCATACCAATGTGTCAGGGATTTTTTGTGCGTGCCACAACTTCTGCACCGGCACTAACAATCCCAACCGATGCAAGGGTGCATTCCACTCAACCATATTACAAAGATGGTGAAAAGGATTTAGCCCCACATATCATTTTAAATGTAAGTAAGGATGAAAACAAAGATGAAGTCTGGATAGGTTTTGATGAAGAAACAACCACCGGTTTCGACTATGGACGTGATGTTACAAAATTTTTTGGCAGCAACGATGTCCCGCAACTATATCTTAGCGAACAAGATTATCAATTAAGCATTGATATATTACCATCACTAACTGGAGAAGAACAAATAGTTGCAATGGGTTTTATTGCAAGTACTGAGGAAACATATAAAATATCAGCAGCAAGCTTCGAGTACTTACCCGAAACCGATGTTACTCTTGAAGACCTACAAACCGGAATTTTTCAGAAACTTAATGATAATCCTGAATATTCTTTTACAGGAACACCGGAAGATGACCCCGAACGTTTCTTAGTGCATTTTCACAATTTATCATTTGGTATCGATTACCCAAATATCAATGAAAACAATAAGGAAATAAATATCTATGCGTATGATAAAACGGTTTATATCAAATGTAAAGGGGAAGCAATAAACCAGACAGGAACTGTCAGTATATATGATATGTATGGAAGGTTAATTCTTAATAAAAATCTGCTACCGGGTAGTGTTAACAAGATACATGTTCCTGTCAGCAATAATTTACTTATTGTTAAAGTAATCAAAGGTAGCCATGTGTTTAAAGCAAAAGTGTTTATAAAATAGATTTAAAAAGTAAAATTTAAAAATAAAAAAAATGAAAAAGTTAAAAAAGATTTTCCTGATAATTATTTTTATGATTAGTACTGTAATAACTTTTGCTGATGATCCTCCTAATCCGCCAGTTGGAGGACCGAGTGGCGAAGATCCGCCTCTTGGTGGTGGAGCACCAATAGGAGGAGGGTTGTTTATTCTTCTCGGACTTGGTGCAGCTTACGGCGGAATTAAAGGATACAAATTCTATCAGAAAAAGAAAGAGAGTTTGTTGGATTGATGCTTGATGCTTGATCCTTGTTCTTGATACTTGAAGAAATCCTCCAGATTTTGAAAATCCGGATGATTTTGGAGAGACAGTAGGCAGTTAGCAGTCTTCAGTCTTCAGTTAGCAGTCTTCAGTCTTCAGTTAGCAGTCTTCAGTCGGCAGTCAGCAGTCAACAGACGGCAGTCGGCAAACTGAGAACAGCCAACAGCTAACAGCCAACAGCCAACAGCCAACAGCCAACAGCCAACAGCCAACAGCCAACAGCCAACAGCCAACAGCCAAAAGCTAACAGCCAACAGCCAA
>JAIORY010000036.1 GCA_021107915.1 Bacteroidales bacterium
AAGAACACACAATCAATATAATAAACTTTGTGAATTCTTTGAGTCTTTGGGTCTTTGTGGCTAAAGCAACTTTTCGGAGTGAACTTAATGTTGGAAATAAGAGAAATACCCTCCCTTATACCTTTATACCCTTTATACCAATATTCCCCCTAAATAAAATCTAAAACCAAGGAATAGCAATTAACTAATAAACTAACTCATCACAAAACAAATATTATGAAAAAAATTTACACAATTCTTCTTTCTTTGATTTTTATCGTTTCTTCGATAAATGTTGAAGCAAAAAAGAAAAAAGAAAAAGATAATAACGACACAATAAAATCAAGTGTTGTCAGCGGTTTAAAGTTCAGAAGTATTGGTCCGGCTTTTGCTTCGGGCAGGATATCTGATTTTGCCGTAAATCCTGAAAATACCAGCGAATATTACGTTGCAGTTTCTTGCGGACATATCTGGAAAACCGAAAATTCTGGAACTACATGGAATGCTGTTTTTGAAAATTACAGAACTTATTCAATTGGTTGCCTTGCAATGGATCCAAATAATCATAATGTTGTTTGGACAGGTACCGGAGAAAATAATCACCAACGTGCTTTGGGTTACGGAAACGGAGTTTATAAAACTGTAAATGGCGGGAAATCGTGGAAAAACATGGGATTGAAAGATTCCCGTCATATCGGAATGATAGCTATTGACCCGCGAAATTCTGATATAGTTTTTGTAGCTGCCGAAGGTTCTGCATGGGGTCCGGGTGGCGATCGTGGTTTATACAAAACAACCGATGGTGGAAAAAACTGGAATAAAGTCCTTGAAATAAGTGAAAATACAGGAGTAAATAATGTGGTTATTGACCCTTGTCGCCCTGATATTATGTATGCTACATCTGAACAACGAAGAAGGCACGTTCATACAAAAATTGGCGGTGGTCCCGAATCTGCAATTTATAAGTCAACCGATGGGGGAGAGAACTGGAGAAAATTAAAAACAGGTCTTCCTTCCGGAGATGTTGGTGGTATGGGTATTGCCGTTTCACCAATTAATTCTGATATTGTTTATGCTATTATTGAAGCTGCCGGAAAAAGTGGCGGTTTTTTCAGATCATCCGACAGGGGAGAGACATGGAAGAAAATGAGCGACCATCACAGTAGTGGACAATATTATAACGAAATATATTGCGATCCTGTTCAGTTGGATAAAATTTATTCTGTCGAAACATATTCAAAATATACTCTTGATGGAGGAAAAACATGGAAAAATATTGGAAATCATAAAAGACATGTTGACGATCATGCATTATGGATTGATCCTTCTAATACGAAACATCTGATGATTGGCAGCGATGGAGGAGTTTATGAAACATTTGATGCAGGTAAAAAATTCTTTTATAAACCTAATTTACCGGTTACTCAATATTACCGTGTTGCAGTTGATAATACCGAACCATTTTATTGGGTGTATGGCGGCACTCAGGATAATAACAGTATGGGAGGTCCTTCAAGAAATTTGAAATCATCGGGAGTGGAAAGCAGCGATTGGGTTGTTACCCTTGGCGGTGATGGTTTCTGGCAGGCAATAGATCCCAAAGATCCAAACATAGTTTATTCTGAATATCAATATGGAAATATTTTCAGATATGATAAAAAAAGCGGTGAGCAAATAAAGATTAAACCTCAACCGCGAAAAGATGAAAACACTTACAAATGGAACTGGAACTCTCCTTTTATTATAAGCCCGCACTCAAATACCCGATTGTATATGGGAGCTAATAAAATTTTCAAAAGTGATGACAGAGGGAATACATGGGAAGTTATCAGTGGCGATATCACAGCACAAATTGACAGAAATAAATGGCCTGTGATGGACAGATACTGGGGCGTGGATGCTGTTGTAAAAGATGTTTCGACTTCCCTTTACGGAATGGCTGTTTCTCTTGCAGAATCCACTTTGCAGGAAGATTTGATTTACGTTGGAACTGATGACGGATTGATTCAGGTAACTGAAGATGCAGGAAAAAACTGGAGGAAAATTGATAAGTTTTCCGATGTTCCTGAATTTACTTATGTAAGCGATATCATGCCATCGAAATTTGATGCAAATATTGTTTATGCTGCTTTCGACAATCGCAAAAGAGATGATTTCAAACCCTACATTCTGAAAAGTGAAAATAAAGGAAAATCATGGAAAATGATTTCCTCAAACCTTCCCGAAAACGGTACTATTCATACTATTGAGCAAGATCATGTTAATCCTGAGCTTTTGTTTGTTGGAACAGAATTCGGTGCTTTTTTCAGCATTGACGGTGGTAAAATCTGGACTCAGTTAAAATCAGGAATTCCTGATGTTGCCGTGAGAGATATGGTTATTCAGGAACGTGAGAATGACCTTGTACTTGCTACTTTCGGCAGAGGTTTTTATATTCTTGATGATTACACTCCTTTGCGGGAATTATCAAAAGATTTTCTCGATAAAGAAGCCCATATTTTTCCTGTTAAAGATGCTTTGATGTATATGCAAAAGAGAGGAAAATACGGACAGGGATCAAATGTTTATACAGCTAAAAATCCTCCTTTCGGGGCGATATTTACTTATTATGTAAAAGAAAGTCCAAAAACACTTAAACAAATAAGAAAGGAAAAAGAAAAAGAATTGATAAAAGATAAAAAGCCAATTCCTATTCCAAGCATGGATGAACTGCGTGCTGAGAAAAATGAAGTTAAACCTCATTTAATTTTTACAATTTTTGATGAAGAAGGAAACGTAATTAAGAAAATAACAAAATCAGCATCAAAAGGAATAAGCAGAATTTCATGGAATCTGAGATATCCAAGTCCTTATCCGGTTAATCTTAGAAATAATAAATATAATCCTTTGTCTTCGGGAGGAAACGGAATGTATGTGATGCCGGGAAAATATTATATTTCTTTATCTCAATGTGTTAGAAGTGAAATAAGTCAGCTTGTTGATAAGGCTGAGTTTAAAGCAGTTGTTTTAAATAATACTACTCTTCCCGAAAAGGATAGAAGTAAATTAGTGGCTTTCCAAAAAGAAATTTCAAAATTAATAGAAGTGGTTAATGCCTCCGAAAAGTTTGCAAATAATCTGATGGAACGTACTTTGTACATCAAACAAACAATACAAAACACACCCGGAACTTCATCGGAGCTTATGAAAGAAACCGAAAAACTTGAAGCCGAACTTGATAATATTTTATGGACATTCAAAGGACAGCAACCAAAAGCCAGTCGTGAAGAAAATTTGCCTGCCAAGCCATCAATTAACGAGAGATTGAACGCAGTAGTTTGGGCGCAGTGGAGGTCAACTTCACCGGTTACTCAAACTCAAAAAGATCAGTTTGAAATTCTTAAAGAAGAGTTCCCACCGATTCTGGAAAAACTCAAGAAAATTAACGATGTTGACCTGAAGAAACTTGAGGGTGAATTGGAAAAAATAAACGCTCCATGGACTCCGGGAAGGATTCCTAAGTGGAGAAAATAATTTGATAAAAATTTAGATTTATGATTTTAGATTTATGATTTTTATTAATGAAACCTTTTTATTTTATTAACGTAATATGTGGAAGTTAGTTATAAGCAAATTATTTTGTTAACATATAGATTATTCATAAATAAGTGTTTCAATTTTCTGCACTTTAAAATCCTTGATTTAATAATTAAAATAAATAATAATGATTGAAAAATATATATTTAGCTTATTAGAAACAAACAACCGTGTAATTGTTCCTGATTTTGGTGCTTTCCTTAAAGGTACCGGAAGCAGTAAAAATATTTTCTTTAATGAATTTATTAAAGTTGATGATGGTTTACTCATCACTTCTATTATTGAAAATGAGAAAATTTCGAGAAATGAAGCCACTCAGGAAATTGCTGAATTTATTGAAGTAATTAAAAAGGAACTTTCTGAAAAACAAAAATCTAATATTAAAGGAATGGGTGTTTTGTTTATGGATGAAAAAGGAAGGATAAGACTGGAAGTTGATGAAAAAGCAATAAAAGAAAATATACCTGATAAACTTGCAATGAGCAAAGCTGTGGGAAAAAAGAAAGATAATAAGGAAAAAGTAATTGTCATACCTGATTCAAA
Source organism: Bacteroidales bacterium (assembly GCA_021107915.1). Classification (GTDB taxonomy): domain Bacteria; phylum Bacteroidota; class Bacteroidia; order Bacteroidales; family JAIORY01; genus JAIORY01. Next base: position 4,099 of record JAIORY010000036.1, read on the forward strand.
AATCACTAAAAAACAAACTGCTATGGAAAATACAACTCCTCCAAAAAAGGAAAATACTCCTCCAAAAAAGAAAAAACAAAAAACTCTTCTCATTGTATTACTTATTTTAATTCCAATTATTATTCTTCTTGTACTGGGATATTTGTATCAGGATAAGATTTTTAGTAGTTCAGTAGATAAAAAAGTTGTAAAAAAAGAAGTTGTTAAAACAGAAATTGAAAAACAAAAAGCAGCAGAAGTGCTTGCTAAAGAAAAAGCTAAAATAGCTGTTGAAGAAAAGGCAAAAATAGTTGCAAAAGAAAAAGCTAAAAAAGAACTTGAACAAAAACAAAAAAAGTATTATCTCGTTGGAGGTGTTTTTAAAGAAATCCAAAATTCTAAAGATTTACTTTCCGAGCTGGAATATGATGGTTTTTCGGATGTAAAATATGTGGAGATTGGTGGCTTAAATTATTTATACTTTAATTCCTATGATAGTTTCTCAAAAGCTAAAACCCAACTTCAGAATATTAAAGATAAAGGTTACGAAGTTTGGATTTTTAAACATTAAAATAAGAAAACCGGAGCACGACTTGGAGTCGTAATCCGGCTTTTATTAAATAAAATTAGCAATATCGTCCGGCTTTTGAAGGGTTATAACCAAATACCTAATCTTATTGCATTGTTTACATTAAATCCCATATTGTTATCTTTTCCTTTTGGATATTTATTCTCAATTTTTTCATCAACTTTTATTTCTACTTCTTTTTTAGATGTTGAATTGTATCCCAAACCTATTTCAAATCCTAAATACAAATGCTTAGTAACATAGATATCAACCCCCATAATTGTGTTCACAGAAATTTTTGTATAAGCTCGCTCTATTGGTTCGTGTGTAAGAGTGTAATAGCCGGTTTGTGGATTATAAACATAACTTGAGCCTTGCCACGAATTTTTAATTTCCGTTTTTCTTATTTCATAAGAATAATCATTCGGATAATTATAAGATTCAATAACATCTTCGTATGTAGCATTTGAGGATTTAGATTTAAAACCAAAGTCAAATCCAATGTATGGTGATATTCGTTTTGAATTTAAAAAATGATATTCAAGACCTGTGCTAATACCAAATACAAAATATTTCTCATCAATTGTATTAAACATTATAACATCATCATTGTTTAATTGTGCAGGATATTCTACATAATTTTTTTTAGTATCAAAATTAAGACCTACGCGTTGAGCGAGTTTATCATTATAAAAAAACCGCCCTCTAAATCCATTTAGATTAATAGGAGTATCAAAATTAAATGGTGTAAAATCAACTTCAATTGAAAAGTTGTCTTTTGATGGTTTAAAAATTTTATTATCTTGTTCTTGCGCAAATAAGGATGCTGAAAAGATAAACACTAAAAAAAATAGAACTGATGTTTTCATAAAATTTATTTTAATTTAAATTAATAATAATATTATTTTTGTCAGGCAAATTTAAAATAATATTATAAAAATCAAATTATGAAAGCAAATATTTTTTTAATTCTACTAATTGTTATAATAGGTGTTATATTTTCCGGTTGCGAAAAACAAGATGATAAAACCGATTTATATCTTAGTGAAAATGAGATTGAATTTAATTATGATGAAAATTCAGCTACTATTTACGTCAATAATATTGGTTCCGGTGAATTTTCGTGGAATGTAAGTTCAGAGGATGATTATATTTATTTTAGCAAAAGTTCGGGAAATTGTTCAAAAAATATAGCAGATAAATTTGAGATAAAATTACAGCGAAATAAAATAATTGAAGATTCAATATCTACTTCGATTATGTTTTCAACCAGTACAGGTGAAAATCAGGAAATATCATTGTTTATTTTAAATTTTCCGGAACACAAAATCAGATTAAGTTTTAAAGTCTTTGATGTCGGTTATGATTATATAAATGACAGGATTATCTTTTTGTCAGATAATAATATTGAAGTTTACGATTTAGAGGAAAATATATTTCAATCTATCGAATTAAACCAAAGCCATTCGAGCTTATCAGTTTCACCTGATGGTAGTTATGCTGTAGCTGGTGGAACTTATTCAAACAGTAATATTTCCTACATTAATCTTGCTGAATCAACTCTTATTGGTGAGTTTGCTATTAGTAACGATATTAACGATATTGTTTTTGCTCCCGATAACATATCATATATTTTTCCTAATTATAGTAATAATAGTATAGGGAAATTAAATTTAATTAACGGAAATTATTCTATTTATCAGTTTAATCAAATAGGTGATGATATAAATGCAAAGTTACATCCTTCGGGACATTATATTTATGCAGCCGGAGAATATTTGGGACTAATTAAATTTGATATACAATCAGATGTGCCGGAAATGATATATAATTCATCTTACTATGATTTGGATAATAAGTTATGGCTTTCAAAAGATGGAAATAAAATTTTTACTATAACTAAAAAAGTTTTTCATATTGATCCTTCATTACCCGGAGAGGACGTTACTGATGTAAGCGAGTTAACTTTTGCAGATAATTATTTATATTCTATTGAACAAAGTTCATTGCTTGACAAATATTATTTGATAACAACTAATAATTCTTATTCATCATTATCCGAAAGTAATATGATATTGGTTTTTAATAGTAGTTTAACACTTGAAAATACAATTAATCTTGAAAATTTTTATTATTTGCAACAAAGCCAAAATGGATATTTACAAGTAAATGCTTCTGCAGAGTATGTTTTTTCAAGTAAGGACGGAAGTAAAATAATTGTAATTTGTAAGTCTGATTATGGATACAATGATAGTTGGGGTATCGAAATAATAGAAAATAGCAAAAAGCCGTAGTACGACTCCAAGTCGTGCTCCGGCTTTTCTTCTACCCATTAAATCAAAAAAACTAACAAACATAACCTGACAGTCCGCCTCAGACGGGCTGTCAGCTTTTTCTTATTTAGTTTCCATCAATTTCTCAACAGCTTTAATATTGTTTTGCGCATCAATTAATCCGGGATA
>JAIORY010000198.1 GCA_021107915.1 Bacteroidales bacterium
CAAACATTATAAGTTCCCGCACTTGAATATTCGTGCATTGGGTTTTGTTGTGTGGAAAAACCTCCGTCACCAAAATCCCAGTACCAATTATCCGGATTTTGTGAAGCATCGGTAAATTCAACAATTAAATCATTAATGCTTGTATTAAAATCAGCAATAGTTGCTTCACAGCCAATTATTATTTCAAGTTTTGGGTGTAGATCCGAATTTTCATGGTCGCTAGAGCAAAAATTCATTCTTCGATAATGTTCTTCAGTTTTAAGTTTTATTAAAAAACCATGATTATTAATAGGATCGTTGATCATATCAACGATAAGGTTTGTAACATCTATATCAAGATAATTTTGATTTGGGTTATTTGTTTCGGGTATTGTTGCTTGATTTTGAGTAGTAGTATTTGGTTGATTATTCCATGTAACAGACATTTCCTCCCATGGAGAAATTACCCGTCGTATTTCACAAGTATTTGATCCTGAAAGCATGGAATGTTGCCCCATAGAATTAGACTTATCCCAAGCGTATAAAGATAATTTGGCACTAATAATTTCTGTGGATGTAGAAATAGAAGAAAGATCAAATTCAATAATTCCACGAACAATACCTGGTACTCCTCCAAAAGTCCATGCACAAGCAGGAATTTGTTCATTGTTACCAAAATTTAAATTCATGCAGGTATCCAGACCATGTATAATAGCATCCTTACCTTCTGTAGAACCCGGTTGAAGTACAATAGTATCCTGAGAAAATAAATTAATAACAAACAATAAAAAAAACGAAAACAAAATAGATTTAAAGGATTTTAAATACATAGCGAAGTGATTAAAGTGAAAATTTAAATGTAAAAATAGTAAAAAATTTATTAATTGTCAAATATTTTAGGCTTAAAAAATCAATTTTCAATTATTTGAATAAGCTTTTGAGTAAGATTTCTTCGTGAGAATTTTTTAAAATTATCATTTGTGCTATTAATATTTAATCCTTTTTCCCAATCATGATAATAGTTGTTCAATTGTTCAACGATTTCTTTTTGAGTTTTATAATCAAACATTTTTCCGGCATTACAATCAGAAATAATTTTTGCTGCATCTCCGTTTATTGGACCAATGCCGATTATAGGTTTTTTTGAAGCCAGATATTCGAATATTTTTCCTGTAATTATTCCTTCATTTCCCTCTATCTTTGGGATTGCAAGTAGTAGTAGAGTGCTTTCTCTTACGTATTCAACAGATTCTGAATGTTCAACGTAATTAACAATTTCAATAAATTTTTCAAGATTTTTATTTTTAAATACTTGAATGAGATTATCAGAAATTTGACCAACAAAACGAATTTTGATTTTATGTTCAGGTTTGTTTTTTAAGAATAAACCAAAAGCATTAATAAATGCATTAATATCATAATTATCAGAAATAGTTCCGGTATAAGTAATTATAAATTCATTTTGTGATATTGTTGAACTTGCCTGAAAATCGTCGAGATCAAAGCCGTTTGGTAAAACAAATATTTTTTCAGTATTTTTAATTTGGTCTTTTTTAATGAACATTTTTTTAAGAAAATCACCTACAACAATGATTTTATCAGCATTTCTTAGAACTTTTTTTTCAAAATATTTATCACGATTTCTGGCGAAAGCCATTCGATACATTTCTTTGTAGAAATATATATCTGTCCATGGGTCACGAATGTCGGCAATCCACGAAACATTAAATTTTTTTTTTAATCGTAAGCCCAATATCTGAGTTGAATGAGGTGGACTTGTTGTAATTACAATTTGGATATTTTCTTTTTTTATTATTTTACCAGCGGCTTTAAAGGCAAATTTATTCCAGCCTTTTCGTGGATCAGGAATAAACAGATTTCCTCTGATTGCCCTGAAAAGTTTTTGAAAAATATCCGGTTTGCTTTCGTTTGCAAATCCTGAATGTGGAATCTCTTTTTTCCCTGAAATGAATTTATATAATGAATAAAGTTCAAAGGTTTTTGTTTTAATTATTCTAATATCATTTGGAATTTCTTCTTCCAATGTTTTGTCCCTCAAACCGTATGATGCTTTATTTTCATCAACTGTAAGCACTATCGGTTCCCACCCAAACTCATGCAAGTATTTTGTAAATTTCAGCCATCTTTGCACACCTGCTCCTCCACTTGGAGGCCAGTAGTACGTTATGATGAGAACCTTTTTCATTTGAGATTTGAGATTGAAGATTTATGATTTATTTTCCGGTTTCAATGCTTTTCGGATTTCATAGTACAAACCACCAATCAATAATAAAATCAATAATATTGAACTAACTAACGAAATATTTTCACCAATAGAATACACTTTTGGCTCAAACTTAAAGATAATATTATGTTCGCCGGCAGGAATTATCATTCCTCTTAAAACATAATTCGCTCTGAAATGTGGTGTAAGATTACCGTCAACATAAGCATTCCAACCCATTTTGTAATAAATTTCAGAAAATACAACCAATTGGTCTTTCCCTGAATTAAATTTATATCTAAGCTCATTTGGTTTATAATGCTTGAGCTTGATGCTTGCCGTGCTGTCAATGCCAAATTTGTATCCTGTCAATTGTTGCTCAAATCTTTTATCAACAATAGCTGATTGCTTCAAATTATATTTGCCGAGAAAATCAATTTCTTCATCAGCATTTTCGGCACTAATGTAATTATCAACAAACCATGCATTTCCATATGCAAACATATTTCTTATCGGTGGCTGTGCTGGATCAACAATAATATATTTTGTATTGAGCATATTTAATACCGACATTTTTGATAAACTTTTGTTTAGTACATTATAGTTGGTATTGCTTGATAGAATATCAACAAGTTGTTGTTGTTCTTGTGAGATATATTTCTTAATCAGTTCCTGATATCTTCGAAGTTTGGCACCGTGATATCCGCCAATTGATTTATGAAAATATGAAGTGCTGGCATCATTAAAGGTGTTAACTGCCAGATTTAAAACTCTGTAATCAATATCTTGATCTTTGATGATCTCTTGATCTGCTATAGATGCCTGAAAAGGGTTATTTACTTTTGATTTTCTTACAAAATTGTCATTGTTCAGGTAGCGATGACTGATTGGAACCAAATCAGCTAAAAAGAGAACACCCAATATCAAGATAAAGATATTTTTACTGATTTTTTTTATGGAGAACAACCATATCAATGCTGCACTTAAAATGATAAAAAAGAAACTTCTGATAGTATCGGATTTAAAAATTGAGATTCTTGCCGATTCTAAGTTCGCCATAAACAGATCAAGTTGTTGAGCATCGGCTCCGTTTTGTCTGTATAGATTGAAATGATCTATTTCTACCTGACTTAAAAATCCGAAAAAAGTATTAGGCAATAAATAAAATATAAGCGATAGTCCACCTGTTAGTCCGAGTGCGATGAAGAATTTGTTTTTTAATCTTTTGATGATTTCGGGGTCTTTTAATATTTTGTTTACCGAAAGAATTGCAAGCAGAGGAATACATAATTCGGCAATAACCAGAGTCATCGACACCGCCCTGAATTTATTATATCCCGGAACATAATCTAAGAAAAATTCAGTAAAAGGCATAAAGTTTTTACCCCACGAAAGAAATAATGACAAAATAGTGGCTGTAAGAAGTATCCATTTTAACCGCCCTTTAACGATAAATAATCCGAGGATAAAAAGAAAAATAATAATTGCCCCGACATATACCGGTCCTGATGTGCCGGGCTGATCGCCCCAGTAATGATTTTGTTGTGCAACAGGTTTTTTGAATTGCCTGTCAACTTTTTGCATTGCTTTTTCGTTATTACCGAGAACCCCCGAGGCTCCTCCTTTTGTATTGGGAATCATAAGCGAGAAGGATTCGGCAATTCCATAACTCCAATCTGTAGCATATTTTTTATCAATTCCGCTTGTTCTGTTCTCTTTGTCAGAAGTGAGTTCAGATTTGCCTCGGATAGTTGTTTTGCCGTATTCGTAGGTTGCCCATAAGCTTGTAGAAACTGTCAATACAGCTAATATTGCAGCGATTAATAAAACCCCCATTGCTTTGAAAAAACCAGGGAATGTTTTTTCTATAATAGTATTTATCAATTCAAAAATGCCGAGAATAATAACAATAAGAAGTAGATAATAGGTTATTTGGGGGTGTCCTGCCTCAAGCTCAAGTGCGAGAAATAGAGCGGTTAAAGTTCCGCCAAGGATATACTTTTCTCTGAAAGTAAGAATTATTCCGGCAAGTACCGGAGCCATATATCCGATGGCATGAGCTTTGGAGTTATGCCCTGCCTCTAAAATTATGAAAAAATATGAGGAAAAGGCAAATGCTATTGCTCCTACAATGCTAAGCCAGGGATCAACTTTTAAAACTAATAACAAAATAAAAAATCCAAGAAAATATAAAAAAACTAAACTTGCAGGATGAGGTAATCTGAGTTTAAAGATATCATCAAAAAATCTTACAAAATTTGTTTTGTATTTTACTGAAATTTGATAAGCCGGCATACCACCGAACATTGAATTTGTCCATAATGCCTCGTCTCCCGTTTTATCACGATAGTCAACAATCTCCTTAGACATTCCTTTGAATTGTGTAATATCTGCCTGCTGTAACTTTTTACCCTGAATAAGAGGATTGAAATAAATCATTGTTATCAGGACAAATATTAGAATACCGACAATAAATGGTATTGATTTTTTTAATTGAAAATTTTCCATTTCTGTGATTTTATTATGTTTGAATTTACGAAAATACAATTTTGTTTTTACACAGTAGTTTGGAATTCTATAATTATTATGAATTTATAATTATGTTGTATTTTATATGCTAAACAATGAAACAATGAAACAATACAGCCATGGACTTACTTATTTATCTATTTCCTCAAAATCAATGTATTCTCCAAAATCATCATCTTCTCTCTTTTTCTTATCCTTTGGAATATGATCAATGTTTACTTCTCCGTTTTTCTTTTTTTTGGCAGAAGTATTCTCAGTGTTTTGTTGATATTTGTTTTGGATATTTTTCATGAAACGTTTCAGAAGCCATGGAAAAATATATCTGCCAAACAATCTGAAAAAGTAATAAATAAGGAGAAATATGAAAATTATTTGTAATAGTGTTGTCATAATTAGAATTAAAAAATTTAATTAATTACGTATTAGTTTGCGAAGATATTGTTTTTCTATAAACAAAAAAAGGAAGGTCGCATAAAGCAACCTTCCGAATTTTAGATTTATTAAATATTTTTCAGTTTTCTGTATCAGTTAATGATACAGAAAAGAATTATTCTTCAGAAACTGAAAGTTTATGTCTTCCTTTTGCTCTTCTGGCGTTAATAATTTTACGTCCGTTCACACTTGACATTCTTTTTCTGAATCCGTGTTTATTTTTTCTTTTCCTGTTTGATGGTTGATATGTTCTTTTTGTTGACATCTTATTATAATTTTTTTTGGGAGTGCAAAAGTATATCTTTTTTTAGAAACTGCAAATTATTTCTTAAAAATAATTGTAAAAAAAAGGCATTGAAATTATATAGTGCCTGTCCATAAAGTCACATTCTAACAATTTAAAATTTAAGAATTAAGAATTAGAATTTAATAATTTGTTGATATCATCGGATTTGAAAATTAAATCTAAAATCATAAATCTAAAATTTTATCAACATAATTGACTTTATTGACAAGCACTAAATAGTTTTATTTATTTGGAATATTTTTTAAAGTTAACAATAAATAATCCCAGAATTTTTTCACAGTTTCGATGTTTACTTTTTCATCAGGCGAATGAGGACTTCTAATAGTTGGTCCGAAAGAAATCATATCCCAGTTTGTGTAAACCGAGCCTAAAATCCCACATTCAAGTCCTGCATGAATTACTTTTACATCGGGGATTTTTCCAAAATTATCCTCATAAACTTTTTTCATTGTAGTGAGAATAGGAGAATCAATATTTGGTTTCCATCCGGGATAATCACCGGTTTGTTCTGCTTCGGCTCCAAGATCGGTTAGCATCTTAAAAATGCTATCCGAAAGTTTTGCTTTATCATCATCAGATGCACTTCTTTGTAAAGAGCAAATTTCAACAAATTTATCATTTGATTTTACAACAGCCATGTTTGTTGAAGTTTCTACAACGTCTGGCATGTTTTTATCCATTGCAATAGGACCATTAGGGAATTTATCAACTGCTTTAAAAACTTTGTTTTGTACAGTTTCATCAATTAAAAATAATGGCATTTTTGTTGCGTTAACAGTAATTAGCAGTCCGGCGTCAGTTTCTTTAAATTCAGCTTTTACTTTAACTTCGTAATCAGCAACAAATTTTTTGAATTCATCTTTGTTTGATTCAGGAACAACAATAATTGCAGTTGCTTCTCTCGGGATAGCATTTCTTAAATCACCACCTTCGATAACAGATAAACGTAGGTCGAATTTTTCAGCAGAGTCTTTCAATAATTTATTAATGATTTTGTTGGCATTTCCTCGTCCATAATTAATGTCAAGACCGGAATGTCCACCTTTTAATCCGGTTACAATTATTTTGTATGCAGATTGGTTTGTAGGAATTTCAACTTTATCAAAAGAGAATTTTCCGTTAGTATCAACACCTCCGGCGCAACCGATATAAAGTTCACCTTCATCTTCCGAGTCGAGATTGATAAGAATATCGGCATCAAGATATCCTGATTTTATTCCGTTAGCACCGGTCATTCCTGTTTCTTCATCAGTTGTGAGAAGAACTTCAAGCGGGCCATGAGAAATATTATTTGATTCAAGAATTGCAAGGGCAGCAGCAGCACCAATTCCGTTGTCAGCACCGAGCGTGGTATCTTTTGCAGTTACCCAGTCTCCATCAATATATGCTTTGATAGAATCTTTATTGAAATCGTGTTGCGAACTGCTGTTTTTTTGCGGTACCATGTCGAGGTGAGCCTGTAATACAACAGTCTTCATATTTTCCATGCCTTTTGTTGCAGGCTTTTTGATTATAACATTTTTGATGTCATCTTTGAAAGTTTCTAATCCAAGTTTTTCGCCAAAATTCATGGCAAACTCCTGAATTTTATCTTCGTTTTTTGAAGGACGTGGTATCTGACACATGTCTTCAAA
>JAIORY010000142.1 GCA_021107915.1 Bacteroidales bacterium
ATTTTTCGTTTTTCATATAATTTATTCCCGATCTTGATTAATTGATCATTCCATATTTCAAGAGAATCCTGATCAAAATAATTAGTCTCCGAAAATTTCTTCAGTAATGAATTTCGTTGATAAAGTGCTTTGTTATATTTTAAAAGATCATCAAGATAAAACTTATCAAATTGCGAAATCACACCGTCAATATATTTCCGGCGTACATCACTTCCCTCGTTTATCAAATCCCGATCATACGGCGAAATCATAACCAAAGGAAAATGACCGATATGATCAGCGAGACGCTCGTACTCTTTTTTATTTAACTTAAATACTTTCCGTGAATTTCGTTTTTGGATACAGCTTACAACATCTTTTTTATCTCCGTTTTTAAAATAATTTCCATGTATGGAGAAAAAAGATTGTTCATGTTTTATGTTTTGAGAATCAACAGAATTAAAATAACTTTTACAAAATGAAAGATAATAAATTGCATCCAGAATATTTGTTTTACCAACACCATTATCACCGATAAAACAGTTGATCTTTTCGGAGAAAATCATTTCTGCCTGCTCGTAATTTTTAAAATTGATAAGATTTATTTTCTGTAAATACATATTAAAACTTTTCGATAATTTCGGCTACTTTTTCCATTAGCCACCGTGGCGTGGAAGTAGCACCACATATCCCGACATTTGATTTTCCGGTAAACCACTCTCTTTTAATTTCTGATATTTCTGAAACAAAATAAGTTTCCGGTTTTACACTTTTGCAAACACCGAATAAAAATTTTCCATTTGAGCTTTTTTTCCCACTTACAAAAATAAGAACTTCATGCTCAATTGCAAATTCTTTAAATTCAGTGGCTCTGTTTGCTACTTGCCTGCATATTGAATCTTGAAATGTGAAATTATTATTCTTTATTTTATTTTTAATTTCATCCTTGATCTTATAAAAAGTCTCAATACTTTTGGTTGTCTGGGCAAAAAGACTTACCGGTTTTTCAAAATCAATTTTATCAATATCTTCAGGAGATTCAATAATTATAGCATTATTATTGATTTGTCCGTTTAAACCAATTACTTCAGGATGGTCTTTTTTCCCATAGATTACAATTTGACCGCCAATGTCTTTTATCTTCTTATATTCATTTTTAATATTTTCCTGCAAACTCAACACAACTTTACACGAAGCATCAATAAGTTCAACATTATTTTCCTTTGCAATTTTGTATGTTTCGGGAGGTTCGCCATGAGCACGAATCAGGACTTTTGTACTTTTAAGTTTTTTGAATTTTTTATGATCAATTATTTCGAGACCTTTTTCAGCAAGTCGCTTTACCTCAATTGCATTATGAACAATATCGCCAAGACAATATAATTTACCTGACTTTTCAAGTTCTACTTCAGCGGTTTTAATAGCATTTACCACACCAAAACAAAATCCCGAATTTTCGTTAACTGTAACTTTCATATTCAATTTTTGAATTTGTAAATTTATACAAATCAAATAAGATTAAGATAATTGTTTTGAAATTATTTTATGAATTTCCTACGGAGATTTAATATTATCACAGCTTGCGCTCGTTTGTATCTTAAATCCGTAAGTCAACAATTAAAATGTTGATAGTCATCGGATGACTCTATGACTAAAGTTGTAATAAAATTATATTAAACTACTATTTGTCAACAAGTCATCCGATGACTTGCAGATATTAGGTTGTAGCAAGTGCCTTGTAAAAAAGTCGTTTATAACGATAAATGAGATTTATCTATAAAAATTTTGTAATTTTGGTTTTGCATTCAATTTTTGATCAAAATAAAAGCTGTTTTGAAATTCAGAAAATTTAATAGTTAGGTAGCATACTAAGAAAATGATTCAAACTACATTATTAAAAGATTTAGATAAGAAAAGTACATCTGCATTTATTCAATTTCTAACAGAATTGTTACAAAAAAAAGTTACGCTTTTTCTTGGTGCTGGTTTCTCAGCATCTTCGGGAATCCCAACTTGGAATCAACTAATTGAACAAATTTGTTCCACATTCTTCTATCATTGGGAATTTTCAGAAAAAAACAGAACTGGTAGTATTCCTAAAAATCTATCAATTGCTTTTTGGGAAAACTTTATGTGGAGTAACAATGCTAAGCAATTGTCAAAAACATTATCACAAAATAACCCGATTAATGTTGCCGAGCAAATAAAAAGCAGGATTAGACCAGTAGATTGGATATATCTTATTAGAAAGTTATTATACTATCAAAATGACATCAAACCTTCAAAGCTCCTAAATGAAATTGCTAAGTTATTTTCTACTGAATATATTAGCACAACACTTACAAGCAATTATGATGATTTGCTTGAGCAACATATGAAAAAGAATGGTATTAAATGCAAGCCTATAGTATTCAAACCATTTAAGAAAAGTTCAGAAAAAGTTATAATTCACCCTCACGGAATATTACCAATTAATGGAGGTGAAAAAACAAGAATAATATTTTCAGAAAGTGAATTTATCGAAGAATTTTCTAAACCGTATTCGTGGACTAATGTTGTTCAACTAAACGAATTTAACCAAGCAATATGTTTATTTATCGGAACATCATTTACGGATATAAATTTAATTAAGTTATTGAGAGTTAGTAGGGAGCATACAAAAAACATGCATTATGCTTTTATCTTTAATCAGATAAATAAGGACGAGAAGATTAAAGAATTGTTTTATAACTATCTCTATGAATTAGGGATAAAAGTAATTGTAATCCCAATGAAAAATAATTCAGACTATAGTGAATTGCCAAAATATATCAAAATTATCAATGACTTTTTGAATGATAAAAATCACGAATTAAGGAAATATGCCACCAATTGAATAGCCCGCCCCGAAAGCAAACACTAACATGAAATAGCTCCCATACCACCAAGCGTACGAGTCTCTTACTTGGTAGTTCATCAGGCAAAAGAAATGTCAAGCTGAGTATTTCCCTTATTTCCCTCCTTACTTCCTGCCAAAGAAATCCGACAAATTAGTAGTCATTGTAATATAGTTTGGTGAACCTACAAGGTGGTAGGCAGAACGGGAATAGTTAAAATGAAATTTTGAGATTCTAAAACCAAATCCCCAGGAAAATCCAATTGTCGAAAGTTTAGTATTCACTTTCATTTCCTGTCGTCTTTGATAATTATATCCTAATCTAATACTAAAGTTCTTTGACAGAAGCAATTCACCGCCAACAACAATATGGCGCATAAGATTATCAGCAAAGTCCCCAATTTTGTTTTCTTTAATATCCTCTCCTGTGATAGGATCGATGCCACTTTGTGAATCAAATTGATTTTCATAGGATAAATCCCATTTTTCGAGATGTGTAAGTAAAATGGAATACCTGAATGGCAAATGTGATAGTCTTTTCGACATTCCTAATTGGATTTCAAAAGGTAGTGGTTCAGGGTTTCCGGCACGATACGAAACTATTTGTCTTCCGATATTTCTCACTAAAAGCGAAACAGTAAAGTCATTATCAGAATTATGATAAGTTCCTGCAACATCAACTGCAATTCCGAATGACTTATAAGATTCGAGAGCAGAATATATCATTTTAAAATTAGCTCCGATTGAGAAAAGAGAATCCAATTGTCGTCCCCAGCCAACATTCATTGCAAGCTCGGCAACATCGAATTTCCCAAACTGCTCACCGGTAATATCAGCATAGGTAAACTCTCCATAATCAATAAATTGCATACTTCCAACAAAGCTGCCAATTTTATCAAACGTCCTCGAATACGAAGCAAAGCCATAGCTGATATCAGAATAATAATCGACGAAACTCAACGCCATATTATTATGCATTTTATCTGTAATAAGTGAGGGATTAGCCAAGGCAAGAGTAATATCATTATCTTTTATTGCAAGAAAATTTCCACCCATTGCTGCTATTCTTGCAGAATTTGTCATATTTAGAAACTCATAAGTATTATCACCCCCTATTTGAGAGTATGAATTATTACTTAATAAAAAGCACAGAATTAATGATAAACCGGATAATTTTAAATATTTCGACACGATAATAAATTTTGTTTAGATTGTTAAACGCAAAAATATTCAATTTATGATTTCAAAACATTATAAATGTAAAATGTTTTAGTAAATTTGAAAACTATTAAATATATATTCTAAAGTAATTTTTCATGAAAACAAAAAACATACTTTATGTTGAGGATGATAAAATCATTTCAAAAATCATCTTGGAACGTCTTTTAAAAATCGGATATACAGCCAAAACAATAAACACAGGTGAATTTGCTCTTAAGATGATAAAAAAGGAATCATTTGATCTTATTCTTATGGATATTTCATTAGCAGGTAAAATGGATGGAATAGAAACCACAAAGATTATAAATGAGCAATCTAATATTCCCATAATCTACCTTACTACCAGATCAGATGAAGAAACTCTTAATAGAGTTATGGATACCAAATATTATGGATATCTTATAAAACCTGCAACAAATGAAGAATTGAAAGTAGCTATCAATCTTGCATTTCATAAAATTGATATTGAAAAAATGTTAGCTAAAAGTGAAAAAAAATACAAAAATATTTTCGACAATGCTCCTGAAATGATTTTTTCGGTAGCTGCTGATGGAATTATACAAGATGTAAATAAGTTAGGAGAAGAATACCTTGGCTACACAGCAAATGAATTAATAGGTAACTCCGTATGGAAAGTTGTTCATGAAGATGATATCAAAGAAGTTAAAAAGCAGGTTACACATCTTTTTAATAAAGATTATAATAAATCTGAATTAGAATTCCGTAAAGTAAAAAAAGACGGATCAATTATCCATGTTCACGAGAACATTACATTAATTGAAGGAACTAACATTGAACCTGATATGCTTCTAATCTTGTGTCAGGATATTACACAGAGCAAAGAAGCCAATGAAAAATTAAAAGAATCTGAAAACCGGTTTGCAACTTTTATGGATAACATTCCGGGAGCGATTTTTATTAAAGATCAAGGTTCACGCTTCCTTTTTGCAAATAATTATTTAGTAAAACATGCTCAGGTTGATGATATTATCAATAAAACTTCTGAAGAAATCTTTAGCAAAGAAAATGCTTTATTGGATAATCATGAGGATGTTGAAGTTTTTAAAAGTGGACCAATTGAGATTATTGATAAGGGAAGAGATATTGCAGGAAATGAAAATTATTATCGTATTATTAAGTTTCCAATTCAAAGAGAAAATAAACCTCCTCTCATTGGAGGTATTGCCCTTGAAATAACAAAAGAAAAATTGATTGAGGATAAACTCCGTTTTAATGAAGAAAGATTAAGATTTGCTTTGGATGCAGCTAATGAAGGTACTTTTGACAGAAATCTTGAAAATAACGATTTTTATATTTCTTCAAATTTTAAAAAAATATTAGATATTAATGATGAAAATATAAAAATTGATTTCGAAACATACTGGAATAAAATTGTCCACCCCAACGACAGTGAATGGGCACAAAAAGAAATAATTAATCACATAGAAGGCAACTCAGATTCATATATTATTGAATATAGAATATTTAAAAAAAATAATGAAATTGGTTGGATAACTGAAAGAGGAAAAGTGGTTAGCCGTGATGATAACAACAAGGCATTACGATTGATGGGTGTAGTTTTAGAAACCACAAGCAAAAAAAACTATGAAGCTGAATTAAAAAAAGCAAAAATTGCCGCTGATAAAGCAAATAAATCCAAAAGTGAATTTTTGTCAAACATGAGCCATGAAATAAGAACTCCAATGAATACAATTTATGGAATGACTGATTTAATGCTTGAAAATGAAACTACTCAAGAACAAAAAGAATATCTTAATATCATTCAAATATCATCAGAACATCTTTTAAATATAATTAATGATATCCTCGACCTCTCGAGAATAGAAGCCGGAGAAATACAAATCTATAACAAGGAATTCAACATTGAACAAACTACAAATGAAGTAATAGAATCATTAATACCCCTTGCAAACAAAAAAAATCTTAAACTAAATTACAGTTTTGATCCAAAAATTCCTGATTTAATTATTGGTGACTCTATTCATTTAAAACAAATTTTGTATAACCTGTTAGGAAATGCAATAAAATTTACTGATGAAGGATATTGTGCACTTGATATTAAAATTGCTAAACATGCTAAACAAGAACCATTTGATTTATCACTTCAGTTTTTAGTATCAGATACAGGAATTGGAATACCGAAAAAACATCTGAAATCAATTTTTAATACTTTTACACAAGCTAATAACTCAAGAACGAACGACACAAAAGGAACCGGGCTCGGATTATCAATCACACAAAAACTGATTGAACGGCTTGGCGGAAAAATAAAAGTAGAAAGTACTGAAAACAAAGGTAGTATTTTTAGTTTTAAATTAAATTTTACAAATATAGAAGACAAAACTATTTCGGAAAAAATAAGCCTGACTAAAAAAAATAAAACACAAAAAGAAGAACAATTAAACATTCTGATTGTTGAAGATAATATCCGTAATCAAAAATATATTGTTACATTACTAACACAAATGGGTCATAAATGCAGGGTTATTCCCGATGGTGTAAATATTTTAAAAAGTTTAACGCTTGAAAAGTTTGACCTTATTTTTATGGATATTCAAATGCCTATAATGGACGGAATTGAAATCACAAAAACTATTAGAAATTGTAAAAATTGCTCATTCGATATTAACATTCCAATTGTGGCGGTTACTGCTTTTGCTTTTGAAGAAGATAAAAAACATTTTCTTGATAAAGGAATGAATGATTTTATTCCAAAGCCTATCAATACAGGAAAGTTAAAAACTATTATTGAAAATTTACAAAAAAATAAACTAATCGGTAAACCAAATTAATAAGTTGGTTCTACTGTTAATTTATTGGGTAGTTGAAATGACTAAAATTTAAAATGACTAAAATGCCGAGCTATGCTCGAGCATCCTCGAAGCTCTGCTTCGGGATTTGAAATGACTAAAATAATGGTGAAAAAATAAGCAAAACCCAAAACTCAAAACCCGAAACCCGAAACCTGCGAAGCGAAGCAAGCCCGTATGGGAAACCCGAAAC
>JAIORY010000044.1 GCA_021107915.1 Bacteroidales bacterium
CGCAATTACCATACAAATTTCTGGCAAAAATCTCAAGCGACATTATAAATAAAGTAAAAGGAGTAAACAGGGTTGTTTATGATATCAGCTCAAAACCGCCTGCGACTATTGAGTGGGAGTAGGGGGTTTGTTGTAATTGATGGTAATTGGTTGTAATTGGTTGTAATTTATTGTAATTGGTTGTAATTGATTGTAATTAGTTGTAATTAATTGTAATTGATGGTTATCAGTAATCAGTAGAAAATTACAAGCAGATTTTTTTTATTTTGTTTGGAGTTTAAATATTTGATATTTGGAATTTGTTTGTTATTTGTCTTTTGTTTTTTGGAATTTCTTTTTTATCTTTTATTGCTTGTTACATACTCCAACATTCCAACGACTGAAAGGAATCCGTATGGATATTCCAACATTCCACCATTGAGTTCACTCCGAAAAGTCAAAAAAACAAAAATGCCACAAAGACTCCAAGAACACCAAGACACACAAAGAACAAACAATCAATACTCTAAACTTAGTGAATTCTTTGAGTCTTGGTGTCTTAGTGGCTAAATTTACTTTTCGGAGTGGACTCACCATTCCATTATTCCATATTTCCTTTATTTCTCCTATTCCCAAATCCAATAATATTCATCAAGTAATTTTAATTAAATATTTTCGTTAGCATAATAGAAATTTTATTAATTTTGATTTTGTTTTTTTGAATTTCTCACAGAAATAAATATGCGTACTTCTTTAGCTAAAAGGGTTTTGGGTGTTTTAACAATGTTAATCTGTTTTAACACCGTTTTACTTTCACAGGAAGTGGATAAAAATCCAATTGTAAAATCCGATGTCGTTAAATATATCGACGGAAAGTCATACTATATGCACGAGGTGCAAAAAGGTCATACTTTATATTCAATTTCAAAGGTTTATTCTGTTCCTGTTGAAGATATAATTTTTGAAAATCCGGGTTCAAAAGAAAGTATCGGACTTGGACAAATATTAAAGATTCTTGTTACAAGCCGCGAAGCACAAATATCAAGATCAATTACTAAGAAAAATTTTGATTACTTTTTTCATGTTGCCACAAAAGGTGAAACTTTACAGAATATTTCAAATATTTATATGGTTTCCATCGGGGATATTGAATATGCTAATCAAGGTATTCGTTTACCTTTACGTGAAGGAGAATATATTAAGATTCCGGTTAGTATGCAGAATGATGAAGTATTTTCAAAACCAAAAACTTCAGTTGATGTTTTTAATCCCAAAAAAACTAAACCAAGAGTAAAAACTAATATCCCAAAACCTCCGGAAACAAAAAAACTGCCAAAGCAAAAACCTCTGCCAAAACAAGAATCACTACCAAAACAAATAGACAAGAAGTATTTTAATCATGTAGTTAAAGCAAAAGAAAACCTATACAGAATCTCCAGAGAATATGCTGTTCCAATTAATGAATTAAGAAAAGCCAATCCTTCTATAGGTATGAATATTAGTGTAGGTCAGGTTATTAAAATACCTAAAGATGCTTCTATTTTACAAATTGCTGAGATTGAAAATGTAAAAGTTGATCAAGAACAGAAAAATGAATATACTATTCACACAGTTGGTAGATACGAAACTCTTTATGGAATAGCGCTTAAATATAAAGTTAGTATTGAAGATTTAAAAAGCCTGAATCCCGGATTGGATCACGGAATTTCTCAAGGACAAAAGATAAAAATCCCTCAAAAAAAAAATAAAAAAAACTACATCTTCCACAAAGTAGAACGAAACAGGACGAGTTTACGCCGTCTATCCAAAAAATATAAGCTTGAAGTTGAGGAAATAGAAAATATGAATCCGGGAGTTTATCGATATGCCCGATTTGGTGATCAAATACGAATTCCTGTTGAGCCTGATCCTGAAATTACTAATCTACCCGATACCATCCAAGCTCAAGATATTTCAGTTTTTGAAAGATTTCCAAATTATGATAGTTTAAACTGTTTTGCAAATTCACAAAACTCTGAAATAACATATAATGTAGCGTTAATGCTTCCATTATATCTCGAAGAAATTGATAGTTTGAATATTAAGGGTTTTGATGATTTGAGTCAGGCTGAGAATATTCCTTCTTTTCATTTTGTTCAGATGTATGAAGGAGTGATGCTTGCAATAGATTCGCTAAAAAATATGGGTTTGAAACTTAATCTCCATGTTTACGATGTTGATCGAAATATTACAAAAACCATTAAGGTTTTACAAGATCCGTATCTCATTAATATGGATATGATAATTGGGCCTTTGTATAGCGAAAGTTTTACTCTTGCTGCCAATTTTGCTCGTCTGTTTAAAATACAAATTATAAATCCTTTTGCTCAACGTCAGGAAATAATTTCTAATAATCCCTATGTTTTTAAGGTTCAACCTTCAATTCAGAAACAAACAGAACAAGTTAAGGCATATATTTTTGAAAATTATACAAATTCAAAAATATTTCTGTTGAGACATAATCAATATAAAGAATCTAAAGTATTTGCCGAATTTTCTGATACCCTGAATAAAATTATTGTTGACAGTATTAAAGTTTCAACTTTTTATTTGAATAATCTTCTTGCCGAATGTTCTGTTAGGGATACAAGCCTCGCCGAAGGTGAAATAATGGACAGTATAGCATTTGAAAGTAATTTGTTTTATAAAGATACGCTGGGGTTATTACCCGATTCCATAGCTTTTAAAAATTCAATTTCAGAAATCATTTATTCCCGCGATAGTATTTATGGAATAATTGAAAATGCCTCGGTTAAAAGAAAAAATATTATTATTGTTTTTTCGGATGATAAAGCATTTGTAACTGATATTTTATCAAGAATAAATATTCTTCGCGATACTTTTGATATACAATTAATTGGTTTGCCTCAATGGGATAAAATCAGAGATTTGGATACCGAAATTTTAGTAAATCTTGATTTTCATACTTTTTCTCCTTCTTTTATTGATTATAATGATAAGAATGTTGTAGAATTTATTAGAAGCTTTAGAAGTAAATATAAAACCGAACCACAAAATTTTGCATATACCGGTTTTGATATTGCATGGTATTTTTTAAATGCACTAATGAAATTTGGAAAAGATTTTGAAGAATGCCTGCCTTATTATCGCCCTTTACTTCTTCAAACAAATTATTATTTTGATAAACAAAGTAATATGAATGGCTTTGAGAATTCTTACTGGAATATTAAACAGTATAAAAATTTTGAAGTTCACAAAGTTGATAATGTTGTGTTTAAGGAGTGATTGATTTACAATACAAAAGAGAATGATTATATAATGAAATTAGAAATTTGAAATTCAGTAGAATGCAAAATTTCCAATTTCCAATTTTTACATCTTGAATTGATAAAAGGTAATCCATTAAAAATGTATAAATTACAAAAATATAAACAGATAAAAGTAAATCAAAAAATTTTATCTCTAATTTTCATTACATTTTTTTTGGTTTCATGCAATAATACGAAGGTATCATATTGGGAAAATGGAAATAAAAAATCTGAAATTAGTTATAGTGGAGAGAAATTTAATGGAGTTGCAAAATGGTGGTATGAAAATGGGACATTGAAAATGCAGTCAAATTATATTAATGACCTTTTGGATGGACCATCAATAAGATGGTTTGAAAATGGGATAAAACAATCAGAAGAAATCTATAAAAATAACTTACTTAACGGAACTTCAACAACATGGAATATAAGCGGCAGAAAAATTTCTGAAGAAAATTATATTAATGACACCCTTCATGGATCTGTAAAACAATGGTATTCTGATGGACAAATGCAAATAGAAGGACAATATTTTTATGGAAACATTGACGGAATATGGATGTATTATGATAAAAACGGAAGTGTTGTTGGAAAAGGAGATTATGTAAAAGGCACAGGAACAATGAAAGCCTGGTATCCGAACGGTAAATTGAAAAGAGAAATTTATTATAAAAATTCTGTGAAACACGGTAAAGAAATCTCGTGGGATAGTGAAGGGAATATTATAGAAACATTTTTATATGATTGAGAGTTAGTAAAAAAATGAAAAGCTACTCCGATATATTTTGATACGGGGTAGGCAGATTAGCTCGTTGAATAATTTGTAATTTAGTGTTTTATATATATAAGTTACAGGGCATTATAAATAAGGAAACTTATCAACAACTAATGAAAATTAACTGTATTGAAAATGAAGAAGAGAATGTTAAATTTAGAAAAATAGGATAAATGGATTGTTATGTCAAAAAATGAGATTGTAGTAGCATTATTTACAGTAGTTTATGGACTTATGTTAACAGATTTATTTGCAAGTCTGCATAAACTTATAAAAGCACGGAAAATTGTTAAATGGCACTGGTTTCCACTTCTTGCTTCGTGGTATTTGTTTTTACTTATTATTAAAAATTGGTGGGACATGGCAATTCCCGATAATAATCTAAAAGAATATAGTATTATTTCCTTTGTAGTATCTGGACATTTTCTGATTTTACTTTACTTATTAGTATCTGTTGTATTACCTGATAATATTCAAAAAAAGGGTGTAAATTTAAAAGAATACTATTTTCAAAATCATAGATACTTCTGGGGATTGATGACTGTTGTTGGTTTGATCTCAATATTGATTTATGTAGTTCCCAAATTAATTCAGTCCTCACCATTAAATATGTATAATATTATTGCAAATATTATTTTTTTATTATTGACAATTCTACTTGCAATAAGCAAGAGATATTGGATACATTCTGTTCTATTGGTCTTTTTTACAATAATTAATTTATTAGAGATAGCTCAGAATATTTGAATATATCTTATCTAACATTATAAAAAGGAAAAATGACATAAAATTCAAAAAATGATGATAAAAACGTCCTGTAATAACAAATTTAGTGCATTTGGCAGATAGTACTAAATATGAGGTTATTAGCAATAAATAAAATTAGTGCTAAATTGAAAATAAAATGCCAAACGCACCATATTTAAACCATCAGATAGCATAAAAATGAAAAAACAATACGGGAAAATAATAATCTTAATTTGCTTACTGTTAATTGCATTTTCTTCATATTCACAAGAAAATATAATTATAAGTCATTGTTTGGATATAGAAATTTTATTCCGGGAATAGGATCAAAAGATTCATATTCTTACTGGTTTCCTACAATGATTTTTAATATAAAATATATGATTGAATGAATTACTTTATCTGACAAATAATACGGTTGTGAGTAATCATAAAATAGAATTAAATAGAAAGAAAGACGAAATAACGATTTGGAATTTATTTCAAAGTATCCCGGAAAATTCATCGGAGACAACTTTTGAAAGAGAATAAAAATATTACAAAATTATTTGGAAATATCATTTTATAAAATGTAATTTTGCACTGTGAATTAATTAACATTGTTATTTTTATAACAATAAAAAATAAATAAAATTTTAATAATTATTTTAAACAATATTTAAATATTTGAGTTATGGATCTTGAAAAATTAATGAGTAAGCTCGAAAAAAAACATCCCGGAGAACAAGAATATCTACAGGCTGTTAGAGAAGTACTGGAAACACTTGAAGATGTTGTTGCCGACAATCCTCAATTTGAATCAGCAGGAATAATTGAAAGAATTATTGAGCCTGACAGAATTCTTACTTTTAAAGTATCATGGGTTGACGATAACGGAAAAGTTAATGTTAATCTTGGTTACAGAGTACAATTTAATAATGCTATTGGACCTTATAAAGGTGGATTACGTTTTCACCCAAGTGTAAATTTAAGTATTCTTAAATTTTTAGGTTTTGAGCAGATATTTAAAAACAGCCTTACGACATTGCCAATGGGTGGTGGAAAAGGTGGATCAGACTTTGATGCTAAAGGAAAATCAGATGCTGAGATAATGCGTTTTT
This sequence comes from Bacteroidales bacterium, assembly GCA_021107915.1. GTDB lineage: Bacteria > Bacteroidota > Bacteroidia > Bacteroidales > JAIORY01 > JAIORY01. The sequence goes on from JAIORY010000044.1 coordinate 5,910, forward strand.
GCCAGGCATTTATGTTAGAATTATGGCATCTTATCGGACCGGATACTGATGTACCTGCCGGTGATATTGGTGTTGGTGGAAAAGAAATTGGATACTTGTATGGTGCATATAAAAAACTTGCAAGAGAGCATACAGGAGTACTTACAGGAAAAGGATTAAACTGGGGTGGAAGCCTCATACGTCCTGAAGCTACGGGGTTTGGAACTGTTTACTTTGCAAAGGAAATGCTTGCAACAAAAGGCGAAACCTTTGAAGGTAAAAAAGTTGCTATTTCCGGTTTTGGAAACGTTGCATGGGGTGCTGCTAAAAAAGTTACTGAATTTGGCGGAAAAGTTATCACACTTTCAGGTCCCGACGGTTATGTTTATGACCCTGAAGGAATTTCAGGTGAAAAGATTGATTATATGCTTGAGCTAAGAGCTTCTAATCAGGATATCGTTGCACCTTATGCAATCGAATTCCCTGAAGCTGAATTCCACAAAGGAAAACATCCTTGGGAAGTAAAATGTGATGTTGCTTTACCTTGTGCTACTCAAAACGAATTGAACAAAGAAGACGCTCAAAATTTAGTTAAGAATAATTGTATGTGTGTTGCCGAAGGTGCAAACATGCCATCTACTCCTGAAGCTGTTGAAATAATTCAGGAAAATAAAATTTTATTCGGACCTGGAAAAGCTGTTAACGCCGGTGGTGTGTCAACTTCAGGACTTGAAATGTCACAAAATTCAATGAAACTGAATTGGCCTGCCAAAGAAGTTGATGAAAAATTACATAGTATTATGATTAATATTCATGAAGCTTGTGTTAAATACGGTACCGAAGACAATGGTTATATTAATTATGTTAAAGGTGCTAATGTTGCCGGATTCCTTAAAGTTGCTAATGCAATGATGGATCAAGGTATCATTTAAATTATTTTTATTTTAAGTTTGTGTTTAAAGCTCCCTTTTTTAGGGGGCTTTTTTTGTTTACAGTTTAAATCCAAAATAAATTTCCAATGATTTTATTTAGTTAAATAATTACTTTTATATTTACATCTTTTTAGAATATCTGTTTACATTTTTTAATATTTATATTATGATAAAGAAATCAATTATTGCAATTCTATTTGTTTTTATCTTTAT
>JAIORY010000368.1 GCA_021107915.1 Bacteroidales bacterium
TGATCAAATTATAGTTTCATCAAATCTACTTGATAAAAATTATTCGTGGGAAATAGTAAATAATGATATTGAAATATTTAAACCCGAATGGATTTTATATCAGCCAAAAACCGGCGATGCCCGTCCAAACCGTACTGCAGCAGGCTCATATTTTGGCGGATATAGTGATCACTTACCCGTTTATATTACTTTATTGAAAAAATAGTAACAATTTATTTTAGATCAGTTGTAAAATTGTAGAATATTAAAAAATTCGTAACTAATCAGTATGCTGAAAGGTGACAAATGCTTAAATGATAGAATGATTAAATGCTTAAATGAATGCCATTTAATGTTTCCATAAGATGATTTTTTTTTGATAGCAATCCTTTAAATTATTTCATTTTCTCTCATAATTCTCAATATTGATTGATTTAATCATTTTCGCATTATATCATTGATTCCCTGCTACCTGTCTTCATACCAAACTTTTAATTTTGAAACTGATTAGTTGCAAAAATTCTTACTGAGAAAAATAAATTGAAAACATTGTAAGGCTAAGTTCGGACGTACGCCAAGTTGGTGGTTCGAATCCGCCTCCCGCTACTTTTGGTGTTGTTCAACAATGCATAAAAAAACCGTAGATGCTACGGCACTACGGGAGTTTTATATGCTTAAGTGTTGTAGTTAGTTTTTATATTAATTCAAAATTTCTTTTCACTTTAATAAATCTATTTGCAATTATCCGTTTTGTGTGTTCTCTTTCCGGATAATCCTTTTGCAAAAATTCAATTATTGAATTATCTTCTATTTTATCAATAAATTCAGGATTTTTAATTATTTGTTTTGCAAAGTCAAAAGTCAATCCTATGTTTCTATTTACTGTTTCTTTATTTGTCATTTCTTTAATTTTTTTAGGTATCTGTTTTTGTAAAACTCCCATCTGTCTTTAAAATCTTGCTCCGCATAAGTCAATGCCATTTCAAGGTTGTCAAACTCCATTACTTGTTTTTCTTTGTCTCCATTTGGATAAATAGCATCTCTGTGTAAAAATCCGTGTGCACAATCATATCGAACTATTGCATCCCATTTACCTTCAATCAATGTCTCGTATTGAACAACGATATCAACGACTTTTCCATTTTCAACAGTAATACGCATTCTTATGCGTTCATTGCTGTATTTATCCAAATATTTTAAAAATTCTTTCTTTCCCAAAATCGTTATTTCTTATTATTTACAAAAATACAACATTTAATTCTAATCAAGCAAATTTTTCTAACCAAATGAAATCCCGGCAATTATTAAAACCACATATCTGCTGAAATAGCCGGCCCCGCTACTTTTGGTGTCGTTCAACAATGCATATAAAAACCGTAGATGCTAGCGCACTACGGGATTTTTATATGCTTAAGTGTTAGGGTGTCGTTATTATTTTCTCTTTCGTTTTCCAAGTCAATTTTCCACATTCAGTTACAATAATTTCAGTTTCATTGTTCGCAAAGAATTCAACAAATCCCTTCTTAAAATCAGTCCATTTTTGGTCAACTTGCTCACAAGCGGTTCTAGCAATAACAATTTTCTTATCGGTAAAAATCCATATTGAAGGTGTAATTTTAACTCCTTGGTCAACCTGTCTTTTTATTTTAGCACAGTCGTTTGGGAAACAGTTAAATAACGAATCAATTGCTTGTTTACATTTCTCTTTTGTCTCAAAGTCAAATTGCCACATTTGAATTCTCGTGTAAACTGTTTTATTGTAACTGTTTTTATTCGAATGAGATTTTTTTGCCTTTATAGCGATTTCACTTTTCTTATTATGAAATCCGTAATTCTCAATTGAGTTAACAAAATATCCTGTTTTATAAGTCTGGATTATTTCAAAGTCATCAAGTTGTGTTGTGGTAAATTCACCTATATTTTTATTATTCTCAACTTGAAAAGCAGTCAAAAGACCAAAAATCAATATTACTATAAATGTTCTCATTCGTTTCATTTTAATGCACCCTAACGTTTAGCTGGATGATTACGTTTTATTATGAATTATCCAGCATGTTATCAGCTGTTGGGCTGATGAATACCGCTTTAAAAATTATTATTTTTTTGTTTCGGTTGCGTTTTGGTAAAAATAATAATTTTTTTTGTGAAAATTTCATTTTTTATGTTATGTGTCATACATCAGTGTATGAAATCGTTACTTAAAAAAAATGAGTGCGCTCCCTCTGAAATCTTGTAAAAGTTCTTGACTTTGTCTAAAAATCCTGTAACTTCGCAAAGTCTTTGACGTTTTTACGTCTTAAGTGTGTAACACTCAAACGCTGCAAGCGCAGACTTTGTAACTTTTTCAAGATTCCTCTCATTGTTCGCATCTCTGAAATTTTTAATTTAATCCATTCATCAGCACAATTGCTGATCAACGTGTGTATATAAACTATTGTGTATATCCTCCTGATTTGGTGATATAAACACAATTAATTTTACTTCTCATCATAATTAATCTCTTTCACAAAATTTCCATTTTCATCCCAGAATTTCCAGATGCCTGTCCTGTGTCCTTGATTGTAACTGCCTTCGAAGTATTTATTTCCGTTTTTATGCCAGGTTGTTCCAAAACCATTTCTTAATCCATTATCAAAAGATCCTTTGCTCCATTTATTTCCATTTTCAAAAAAATATATCCAATCACCATGCCTTTTCCCTTCTTTATATGCTCCTTCGTAACGTTCTTGTCTATTAGGATAAAAACTTATTTCTTTTAACATAGTTTTTGAATCACCATTAATCTCGTATAATTTTACAAGTTTTGGAGATCCGTCAGGATATGTTTCTTCGATAATTTTTTCGATTTTCGGCGAGCAACCGACAAACAATATTGCCGAAAATATAATTACTAATATTCTACTTATCATTTTTATAGTTTTTTTATCTATGGCTATCATTCAAATTTTTTCTTTTTGACTGGATTTACCTATCAAATTTTAGTCTTTGCCCCTTGATTTTCTCATCAAAACAACCTTCATCAAAAACTAAATTTCCATTTACAAAAGTATGAGTAATTTTCGATCTGAACAAGTAGTTTTCAAATGGCGACCATCTACATTTATACAAAATATTTGATTTATTAACTTTCCATGAGGTGTTGGTATCAACAAGTACAATATCTGCTTTATAACCTTCACGGATAAAACCGCGTTTCTCAACATTAAAACAAACAGCTGGTGCATGACACATTTTTTCGACTATTTTTTCAATTTTAATTTTTTTATCATGATAAAATTCCAACATTGCAGGCAAAGAATGTTGAACTAATGGTCCACCTGAAGGTGCTTTAAAATAGGTTTGTTTCTTTTCTTCCAATAAATGCGGTGCATGATCGGTAGCAATAACATCCAATTTATCATTTAACAGAGCTTCGAATAATGCATTTTTATCCATTGGTGATTTGATGGCAGGATTCCATTTTATTAAGGTACCCAATTTTTCATAGTCATTTTCATCAAACCAAAGATGATGAACACAAACCTCTGAAGTAATCTTTTTTTCTTTCAGAGATATGGAATTGTCAAATAATTCCATCTCACGAGAAGTGGATAAATGAAGAACATGCAAACGTGTTCCATGTTTTTTTGCGAGTTTTACAGCTAATTCCGTGGATTTATAACAAGCTTCCGAACTTCTGATTTCAGGGTGAAATTTTATTGGAATATCTTCTCCGTATTTCTCTTTAAATTTACTAATATTTTCCTGAATAATTTCTTCTTTCTCGCTATGAATCGCGATAAGCATTTTGGATTTTGAAAAAATATTTTCGAGAGTCCCAGGATTATCAACAAGCATATTTCCCGTTGAAGCTCCCATAAAAACTTTTATTCCACAAACATTTTTGGGATCAACTTCTAATAGTTCATCAATATTATTGTTGGTTGCCCCGAAATAAAATGAATAATTTGCAAGAGATTTTTTTGAAGCAAGATCAAATTTTTCTTCAAGTAGTGAATTTGTAATTGATTGTGGAATTGTATTTGGCATTTCCATAAAAGAGGTAACACCACCTGCAATAGCTGCTTTGCTTTCGGTATAAATATCAGCTTTATTAGTTAATCCCGGCTCTCTGAAATGCACCTGATCGTCAATTACTCCGGGAATTAGAAATTTCCCTTTTGCATCAATAATTTCAATTTCTTCTTTTTCTAAATTTTCAGTAATTTCTTTTTTTGAAATTATTTTTGCAATATTTTCACCATTGATTAAAACATCTCCAAGAAAAATTTCACCTTCATTAACTATTCTTGCATTTATTATTTTCTTCATCAGAAATCGTAAATAAAATTTATTCAGCTAAAATACAAAAAGCAATAGAGATAAATCAATAAAAATGAATTAAGCATTCAGGGGAGGTCAATAAAATTTGCCATTAAGTCAATTATATTGATGAAATTTTAGATTTATGATTTTAGATTTAAAATTTTAAATCTGAATTCCAAAATCTTAAATTGTTAGAATGCAACTTTATAGACAGGCACTATCTAATCTGACTATTTATTTATTCTATTCAAAATGCTTCTCCATCTCAAATCAATAACGCCAAATATAGCTTCACGAAAAATGCTTTTATTCATCTTTGACTCGCCGGCAGTACGATCGGTAAAGATTATGGGTACTTCTTTAACTTTAAATCCAAGTTTCCATGTTGTATATTTCATTTCGATTTGGAATGCATAACCGGTAAATTTGATTTTATCCAGTTTGATAGTTTCAAGGACTTTTCGTTTATAACATTTGAATCCGGCAGTAGTATCCATGATCTTCATCCGGGTAATAAAACGCACATACGACGAAGCATAATATGACATGAGAACTCGCCCCATCGGCCAATTTACAACATTTACACCTGTGATATAACGTGAGCCAATTGCTAAATCCGCACCATCAACAGCACAGGCATCATAAAGTTTAATCAAGTCATTGGGATTATGAGAAAAGTCAGCATCCATCTCAAAAACATATTCATATTTATTTTTTAAACCCCATTTAAAGCCATGAATATATGCAGTGCCAAGTCCAAGCTTTCCTCTTCTTTCTTCAATAAATAAACGATTAGTAAATTCAATCATCAAATTTTTAACGATACCGGCAGTTCCATCCGGCGAGTTATCTTCGACTACAAGAATATCGAAATCTTTCCTAAGACTGAAAACTTTTCTTATAATGTTTTCAATATTCTCTTTTTCCTTGTATGTTGGAATTATTACTAAACTATCTGACATTTTCTTAAAGTAAAAATCGTGTTTGAGGGTTATTGCCAATCACGAAAAATATTAAAAATTTTATTAAAATTACTAAACGCAAATAAACAAAATATATTATTAATAAGACTAATAAGCCATCGGATGACTAACTTTCAATATACACTAAAGTTGTAAGTTGTGTATTTTATTCATTTATTTCAAAACGTACTAATATCGAATATTCAAGTTTAATCTTTTCAAATTCAATTTCAGGTTCTTTTTCCATTCTCAATTTGTCAGAATACCCCCTAACAACAATATTTGATAATCCAGCAGCTTGTCCTTGCAGTACTCTATAAATTTGATTATTTAACTCTTGAATGTAGATTGCTTTTCCAATATTTTGGTCAATTGCATTTGTTAATGAGATTGCCTTTTCTTTAGCTGCTTTTATTGCCAAAATTTTCACTTCTGTCTTAAATTTTTGAATCTCTGAATGTTCAATTCTTTCAATTGAAATGTTTGAGATTCCCAGTGATTCAAGTCCTTGGAAAACCTGTCCTGCTGTTTTTGCATTATCAACTGTTAATTGGTACTTTTTTATTGAGTTGATTGTTGAACTTTTTAACCAATAATTTCTGAGATTACTCACCATATCCTTGATTGCAAGTTTTTTTGAAATATCAATTCCAATTTCGGTGAGTTTTTCAGTCATTAATTTTTCAATTTCATCAAGGTCTTGCTTCCCTTTAAAATCTTTTTCGTTGACTATAATTTTTAAATATATTTCATTAGGAACAATTTCCATTTCCGCCTTTCCAGTCACTTCAATAAAATTTTGGTCAATAAAATTTTTTGCTCCTGTTTGTGAAAAACAGTTCATGGAAAAAACTGTCAAGGTAATCAAAATTAAGTTTTTCATAATGTTTCAATTTTGTACGATTTGCATTGCTTACAATTTGCAGATAACCATAATATTTTGCTTCTTCAAAATTTGTAAAGTATAAATTTGTCCTTATGGATGTGTTCAGTATAAAAAAGATTAAAATTATTCAATCATTATCTTCTCCCTAAATACTTTATCATTTGTTTTCATTTCTAATAAATAAATTCCGGATTTTTGATCTCCAAGAAAAATGCTAAAATTGTTTTGTCCATTAACAAGAGATTGTGATGTTTTCACAATTTCCCTTCCGGCAAGATCAGAAATATTGATTAATAGATTTGTATTTCCTGAAGAAATAAATTCACAATTCAGAGTACTATTTACCGGATTCGGGTAAACAGAAGCATTTGCAATATCTATATCATTAATTCCAAAACCTTCATAAGAAAATTCAACTAAAACATTTTCCATAGCGTTCCCGGCAAGGTCTTCTACATTATTTATTGTAAGAATATAATCACCATCTACTAACTTGGAAATTGTAAGATATACAACAGATTTCTGTAAAGCATGTTGATTAGCTCCAAGCACATTAACACCATTATTAATAGAATAATTTCCCGTGGTTTCAGCTGATATTTCCTCAAGGTCTTCCGAAAAAGTAAGTTTAATCAGTGTATCGTTTACCGTAAAAAGTGAAGAAATAGTTGGAGCAGTAATATCATTACCAATAATTACATCATTTTCAAATCTTAATTCAATCTTCCATTCATCAAAATCATAATTTAACGGACCGGTAATATCATAAGATTCGCCTTC
>JAIORY010000063.1 GCA_021107915.1 Bacteroidales bacterium
ATTAACTCAAATTGTGAGGTAAAAACCTGAAAGTGTATGAGAAATTATATACTTACTACCTGTAATTGCTTACTGTTTATTGCCAACTGCTTATAGCGGATCTACATCAATAACCACTAATATTTTTTTATGTTCTTGATGTGAATTAAATTTATCTATTTCTTTCAGTAGTTCCGATTTTATATATGAAATAGATTTCCCTCTTTCAATTTTAATTAATATGTTTTTAATATATCTGTTCTTTATTCGTGATACTAACGGGTATTCCGGGCCCAGAACCATTTTTCCGAACTTTTGTTTTAAATTACTTGCAAGATAAGATGCACCCATATTCAATACATGGTAATCTTTGTATAATAATTTTAATAGAACTAATTTATAATAAGGAGGATAATTAAATTTATACCTGTCGGATAGTTCTCTGATATACATTTTATAGTAATCATTATTTATTACATTTTGAATGGTTTGATGTTTTGGATTGTAAGTTTGTATTATTACTTCACCTCGTTTTCCTTTTCTGCCGGCTCTTCCGCTTACCTGTGCCATAAGTTGAAAGCTTCTTTCCTGCGCCCTGAAATCAGGGAAACTAAGCATATTATCAGCGTTTAATATGCCAACTACACTTACATTATCAAAATCTAAGCCTTTGGTAACCATTTGCGTACCTACAAGAATATCAATCCTGCGTTCTTCAAAATCATTAATAATTCTTTGATATGCATATTTTGAACGTGTGGTATCGAGATCCATTCTTTCTATGCGTATCTCAGGTAAAATAATTGACAAATCGTCTTCAACTTTTTCAGTACCAAATCCTTTCATTATTAAAGCATTGCTTTCGCATGAAGGGCACTTTTCAGGAACCTTAGTTGAATAACCGCAATAATGACAACGCAACTGATTATTATATTTATGATAAGTAAGTGTTACATCACAATTTTTACATTCAGGAATCCAATTGCATACTTCGCATTCTAACCTGAGTGAGAAACCTCGTCGGTTCTGGAACAAAATAATTTGTTTTTTGTTTTCCAGAGCCTGTTTAACATGGTCGATCAAATATGATGAAAAATGCGATTTCATCGTTCTTTGCCTTGTTTCCAATTTCAGGTTTGCGACTTTTATTTCAGGCATTTGAATATCACCGTAACGTTGCATTAATTCAACGAGTTGATATTTTCCTGTTTGGCTGTTGAAATAACTCTCTACTGCCGGAGTAGCTGTCCCAAGTATGGTTTTTGCTTTGTGCATTTTTGCCAGATAAATAGCCGAATCCCTTGCGTTGTATCGTGGTGCCGGATCATATTGTTTGTATGAAGTGTCGTGCTCTTCATCAATAATTACCAAACCCAGATTGTTAAATGGCAAGAACATTGCCGAACGCGGACCAAGAATAATTTTGTACGAATTTTTCTGAACTTCACTTTTATATTGATTGTTCAGGACATTATTCCAGATTTCAACTTTTTCGTTGTTGCTGTATTTTGAATGATAAACGCCAATCTTTTCTCCAAAATATTTTTGAAGTCGTGAAATGATCTGAGTTGTAAGAGCAATCTCCGGTAGCAGATATAAAACCTGTTTTCCTTCAGCAATTGCTTCACTAATTAGTTTTATGTAAATTTCGGTTTTCCCACTTGAAGTAACTCCATGAAAAAGAACAACATCTTTTTCTTTAAAAGCATTTTTTATTTCCGAATACGATTTTTGCTGATGTTCGTTTAGTTTAATTTTATCTACGGAAGTAGAACTTTCTCTATTTTCAAGACGACTTGTAATTTTTGTAAGAATATTAAAAACGCCTTTTTTTACAAGAGAGTTAAGTTGCGATGCCGAACCTTCAACGCTTTTTATCAGTAATGGTCTTTTTACTTCACCATTTTCAAGATTATTATTTGTTAATTTGATGAAAGAAATTAACATTTCTAACTGTTTAAATGCTCTTTTACTCAGTTCATCAAAAATTTCTTTTAAGTTTTCTTCATTCCGATATTTTTCCGAAAGACGAACAAATGTCTCTTTTTTTGGTTTGTAAGTATCGTGTATTTCTTCTTCAACAAGAACAACTTTTTTTTCAATTAAATTTTTAATGAGTGTAAATATTTTTTTTAGTTCTGCTATTTCTATGGCTTCAGAAATTGTTAATTTGCTTCTGTTATGAAGGGCTTCGGCAATAGACCTTTCTCTCTCATTAAGTCCTGAAATATCACCATCGAAATCAGGATGCAAAATAATTTTTGATTCACTGGCAAGTTTTAATGATGAGGGTAAAGCAACATTCATCACCTCACCTTTTGTGCACATATAATACTCCGACATCCATTTCCAAAAATCAAGTTGGATATTATTAATTACCGGAACAGGATCGAGGATAGAGGAAATATATTTTACTGAATATCCCTGAGGCGGGTTTTCATGGACTTTTAAAACAACAGCAGTATAAATTTTTTTTCTGCCAAACTGAACTACTACTCTTTGTCCTTTTTTTATTTCATCATTTAATGAAAATGGGACACGATATGTAAATGTCCCCTCAATCGGAAGGGGAAGTAATACATCTACAAATAGGGTTGTTCGTTCCATTTCTTCTTAATTATGAAATTTATATAAAAAATTGATTAATTATTTCTAAATTCTAAATTCATTATATAAGGTAAAAAGCCTGAAAGGCTTTGAGAACATAACTTGGGACAGCGTCCCAAGTAGATGAATATATTATATTCAAAGAACACCCTGAAAGGGTGTGAGAAACTAACTCCAGAAATATTTCTCATCATATTCAATTACATCATATTGTTTCAGAAACTCTTCAACTTCTTCCCGGAATGTTTTCTTTTTGTGATGTTCTTTTTGATTTTCAATATATTTCTTTACTACATCAACTTTTGATCCACTTACAGAAAATGCTGCGTAACCAATTTGCCATGCAAATTTTTGATTGTTTTTATCAATTGTTTTTATCCATTTTGATGATTGTTTTTTTACTTCTTCCAGAAGTTTTGCTAATGCAATATTTTTTGAAAGCACAAATAGAATGTGAACATGGTCGGCTGCACCGTTTATAATAATTGCTGTACTTTCATACTTTTTAAATGTGCCTGCAAGATAAGAATAAAGCCGTTGTTCAAATTCTTTATTGATTAGTGGGAGTCGGTTTTTAGTGCCAAATATTAAATGCACATAAAGTTTTGATAATGATTGTCCCATAGTAATTATTTTTGTCTCAGCCTTTCAGGCTGAATTATCTGATTGATTTCGTTTGAACTTGGGGCGATGCCCCAAGTTAATTTGTGTCAGCCCTTTAGGCTGAGTTGACAATTAATTTATTTTAAAGAGAAAACCTTAAAGGTTTTATAAAAGTTATATTCTTCCAAGCCTTCGGGATTCGTTGATTGATTAATAGCAATTATAAATATCACAACGACAATATCCTCGCCATTTCCAACATATCACGATTAATATCCTGATGATGTTTTATTGCTTCTGCAAAAGGAGTAAAAACAATTTTATTATTTTTCTGACCTACCATTACATCTCTTTTGTTGTTGAGCAATGCTTTCACAGCTTCGTATCCAAGTGTGCTTGCCAGAACTCTATCCATGCAACTTGGCGAACCACCCCTTTGAATATGCCCAAGAACAGTAACTCTGGTTTTGTAATTTTTGAATTTCTCTGTTACTTTTTGAGCAATTTCGTATGCTCCGCCGGCATCGTCTCCTTCGGCAACAATTATAATTCCTGATTTTTTATTATGTCGCCAGTCGTGTTCCAGTTTATGAATTAAGTTATCAATGTGGGTTTCCGTTTCCGGGATGAGAATGTCTTCGGCACCTCCTGCAATTCCACTTCTGAGAGCAATGAATCCTGCATCACGACCCATAACTTCAATAAAAAATAAACGATTATGAGAATATGCCGTATCCCTGATCTTATCAATTGCATCAACAACTGTGTTTAAAGCTGTGTCGTATCCAATAGTAAAATCTGTTCCAAAAAGGTCATTGTCAATAGTTCCGGGTAAACCGATTATCGGGAAATCATATTTCTTTCCGAATTCATTTGCTCCGGTAAAAGTTCCGTCACCTCCAATCACAATCAATGAATCTATTTCTGCGTTTGTTAAATTATCGCAGGCTTTTTGCATTCCTTCAGCAGTTTTAAACTCTTCGCTGCGTGCTGATTTTATTATTGTACCGCCTTTTTGTATAATGTCGGAAACTGAATAATTTTTGAGCGTAATAAATTTATTTTGTATTAATCCGTCATACCCGTTTTTTATTCCGATTACTTCTAAATTATAATAAACTGCTGTTCTGACAACTGCTCTGATTGCTGCATTCATACCGGGTGCATCACCTCCGGAAGTTAGTACACCTATTTTTTTAATATTCTTTATCATAATTAATTTATTCGGTACTACTATTATTATTTGACAAGCTCTGTATAAGTTTATTAAAAACACGAAAATGATCAAATGCTAACTCATTATAGGAATTTAAACATTTAATATCAAAATAAATATTATCCACAATCAATCAACAGGGTTATTCTTTCTCTTCAGACTTCCTTTATAAATTTCGAATTTAACATATTTACATTCCAGTTTGGCATTAAAGAGTGGTATTTTTCTTGAAGTTCTTAAGCCAACTTTCTTTAATGCATTATTGTCAGAACTTAATATCCATACGTTAAATCCGGTAAATTTTTTCTTCAAACTATCACCAATTAAACTATAAAGCTCAGTTATATTAATAACTTTTAGTCGTTCTCCATAAGGAGGGTTAGTAACGATTATTCCTCCACCTTCAGGTGGAATAAGTTCTTCAAAAGCTATAATGTTTAATTCAATGTCTTTATGAAGTTTAGCACTTTTAATATTTTCACGTGCAATTTGTATAGCTTTTGCTGATTTGTCAGAGCCAATTATTCTATGTTCAAATTCAGTAATATTTAATGAAGCTTCTTTTTTTATTTTTTCCCAGAGGTCTTTATCAAAATCTTTCCAGTGCTCAAAACCAAAAAATTTTCTGTAATAGCCCGAAGGAATATTATTTGCGATAAGCGCGGCTTCGATAAGAATAGTTCCCGACCCACACATCGGATCAATAAAATTGCAATCTTTTTTCCAACCGCTCAGAAGTATCATTCCAGCTGCAAGAAGCTCATTTATTGGAGCCATGTCTGTAGCTTTTCTATAACCGCGTTTATGCAGCGAAACTCCTGAACTATCAAAGGAAACCGAACAATTATCTCTAAAAATATGAATGTTGATCCTTAAAGTCGGATCAATAATATCTACTGACGGACGTTTATCAAATTTTTCTCTGAATTTATCAACAATTGCATCTTTTACTTTCAGCGATGCATATTTCGAGTGAGTTATTGATGAGGCACTTAAAGTACAATCTACAGCGAGTGTATCATCAACATCCATATAATCCCACCAATCAATTTTTTTAATTTCTTTGTAGAGATCATCTTCGTTTCTGATAAGAAAACTTGCAAAAGGCTTTAGGATTTTTATTGCCGTCCGGCACAAATAATTTGCCTTATACATTATTTCTTTATCGCCTTTAAAGCCCACAGCCCTGGTTAATACCTGAATATCTTCAGCACCAATTTCTTTTAATTCGTTGGCAAGAATATCTTCAAGTCCTGCAAGAGTCTTGGCAATTAATTCGAATTCTTGAGTTTCTTTTTGCAATGGATTGATTTTTTTGATTATTGCAAAAGTAATATTTAAAATGACTAAAGTGAAAAATGACTAAAATTTAAAATGCCCATATATTCTTGAATTTATAGGTTTACCAGAAGAAGGATGTATATATTTGCTTAACTTTGGTTTTTCAAACAAACATCAATCATGAAGACAAAATATTTTTACAGATTATTAATCTTTACCGTTGTTACAACTTTTTTCCTACTAAATAGTTGTATAGAAAACAAAACTCCCAAACCATTAAGAATTGCGATATCCAAAGCAAAACCCATTGAATATTATGGAGCATATTCAAAATGGATAAAGAACATTGATTCAACTACAATTTGTATCGACATGTATCATATACCCCTCGATTCGGCTTTATTACTGATGAACGATTGCGCCGGATTGTTAATAACCGGAGGTTCTGATGTGCATCCTGCATGGTACGGACAAGCCTGTGATACAATAAAATGTGGCACTATCGATCTTAAACGCGACACACTTGAATTTGCACTTATCAAAAAAGCTCTCGAAATGAATATGCCGATGGTAGGAATTTGTCGTGGAGAACAAATTCTAAATGTAGCACTTGGAGGATCACTTATCGTTGATATTCCTATTGATTATGATACAGTTGTTGTTCATCGTTGTGATGATCCATACAATTATCGTCATGCAATATTTGTGAATAATAACTCTTTGCTTTTTGAATTATCCGGAACTTCAAAAGGATTGACTAATAGCAATCATCATCAGGCGGTAAATAAACTTGCCGGAGATTTAAAAATATCGGCACGCACAGCAGACAGCCTTGTTGAAGCAGTTGAATGGAAAAACCCTGATAACAAAGCATTTCTAATTGCTGTTCAATGGCATCCTGAAAGGCTTCATGATACAAATCGTCTTTCGTTTCCTATTGCTGAAGGTTTTATTAATAGTGCACGGGAATTTCAAAAAAAGGATTAATTAGTGTCTGTCTTTAAAGTCTTGTTCTAACAATTTAAGATTTTAGAATTCAGATTTAAAATTTAATAATTTGTTGATATTAGCGGATTCTATAAATTTAAATCTAAAATTTAAAATCATAAATCTAAAATTTTATCAACATAATTGACTTTATGGACAGACACTAATTAGTGTCTGTCCATAAAGTCAGTAAAAAACAAATTTTTTCAT
>JAIORY010000440.1 GCA_021107915.1 Bacteroidales bacterium
TTTCCCACCAAATTCAACAAGAACCATTTATAAAATAAAAAACCGGACTCCAACGAATCCGGTTATAAAATTAGAAATTTATTTTCGATTATTTTGAAAAATCCATTTTAGACATTCTCAAATAGTTGTTATATCTCCACTTAGCATCCTCTTCAGCTATTTTAAATAATCTTTTAGCTTCATCAGGGAATGTTTTTATTAGTGAAGTGTATCTTACTTCATGGTGCAGAAAATCCTGAAATCTACTCCAGTCAGGTTCTTTCGAATCAAGAGTGAATGGATTTTTACCTTCTTTTTCAAGAAGAGGATTATAACGATAAGTATGCCAGTAACCGGCTTCAACGGCAAATTTTTCTTCTGCCTGTGCTCCGGTTAAACCACCTTTTATTCCATGTGCAATACAAGGGGAATAAGCAATAATTAATGAAGGTCCGGGATATGCTTCCGCTTCTTTTACAGCTTTAAAAACCTGAGACTGACTTGCTCCCATCGAAATTTGAGCAACATAAACATAACCGTAAGTCATTAGCATTGCGCCAAGGTCTTTTTTTCTAACCTTCATACCTGATGCAGCAAATTTAGCAACTGCACCGGTTGGAGTAGATTTAGATGCTTGTCCACCGGTATTTGAATAAACTTCAGTATCCAAAACCAATACATTTACATCTGCGCCGGAGGCAAGAACATGGTCCAACCCGCCGAATCCAATATCATAAGCCCAGCCGTCGCCACCGAAAACCCATTGTGATTTTTTAATAAGATATTGCTTTAAATTAAGAATGTTTTCTGCCAAAGGATCGGTTTCTTTTTCAAGAGTTTTGATAACTTTTTCTGCAGCTATTTCAGATAAAGCAGCATTGTCTTTTCCATCAATCCATTCCTGCATTGCTTCTTTAGTTTCAGCAGCAAAATCTTTACTCATTGCTTTCTGCATTCTATCAACAAGACGTTCTCTCATTTTAGAAACTCCGAGAGCCATTCCGTATCCGTATTCTGCATTATCTTCGAATAATGAATTTGCCCATGCAGGTCCGTGACCGTTTTTCAGACTTGGACAATAAGGAGTTGATGGAGCAGCTCCACCATAAATTGAAGAACATCCGGTTGCATTTGATATCATCATTCTTTCACCAAATAATTGGGTAAGAATTTTAATATATGGTGTTTCACCACAACCGGCACAAGCTCCGGAGAACTCGAATAATGGCTGAGCAAACTGGCTGTTTTTAACAGTTTTGTCTTTAGGAACAACATCATCTTTATAACCAACTTTTTCGTGCATATAATTCCACCTGTCAACTTCATCAAACTGAGAACCAATTGGCTTCATAACCAATGATTTTGTTTTTGAAGGACAAACTTCAACACAACTACCACATCCCGTACAGTCGAGAACACTAACTTGTATTTTGAATTTATATTCTTTAGTTGCACCAACACCCTGAATAGTTTTAGTACCTTCAGGAACATTTGCAGTTTCATCATCAGTTAAAAGGAACGGACGAATTGCAGCGTGAGGGCAAACATAAGAACATTGATTACACTGAATACAATTATCAGCATCCCATTCGGGGACATTTACCGCAACACCACGTTTTTCGTAAGCAGTAGTTCCGGCAGGGAAAGTACCGTCTTCGCGATCGGCAAATGCACTTACCGGAAGATCATCACCTTTTAAAAAGTTGATAGGATCAGCTACATTTTTAATAAAATCAGGTAAATCTTTTTCTTCTTTTTCTTCTTTGGGAACAATGTTTTTCCATTCTTCAGGAATATCAACTTTAACAATCTCACCACCATTATCAACAGCAGCGTAATTCATATTTACAATATCCTCACCTTTTTTACCATAAGATTTTTTAATTGCAGTTTTCATTTCACCAACTGCATCTTTATAAGGAATAACTTCAGCAACTTTAAAGAAAGCCGATTGCATAATTGTATTTGTTCTATTTCCAAGACCAATTTTTTCGGCTATTATAGTTGCATTGATAATGTACATTGAAATATCATTTTCGGCAAGATATTTCTTCATGTGATCGGGGAGTCTGTCTTTTGTTTCTTCTGCACTCCAGATACTGTTCAATAAAAAAGTACCACCTTTTTTCAATCCTTTAAGCATGTCATATTTATCGAGATATGCAGAAACATGACAAGCAACAAAATCAGGAGTTCCAACAAGATAAGGGGAGCGAATAGGATTGTCACCAAATCTTAAATGAGAAACAGTTATTCCACCTGATTTCTTAGAATCATAAGCAAAATACGCCTGGCAATATTTATCAGTTGATCCACCAATAATTTTTATTGAGTTTTTATTTGCACCAACAGTACCGTCAGCACCAAGACCGTAAAACTTAGCTTCGAAAGTTCCTTCAGGAGCAACACTAATTTCAGGAAGTATTGGCAATGAAGAATGTTGAACATCATCATTAATTCCAACAGTAAAACGGTTTTTAGGATTTTCGGAAGCAAGATTATCAAATACTGAGATTATCATTGCAGGTGTAGTATTTTTTGAACTTAATCCATAACGCCCACCAATTATCATCGGTGCATCTTCTTCGCCGTAAAATAAATCTTGTACGTCAAAATATAATGGTTCGCCGTTAGCACCGATTTCTTTAGTTCTGTCAAGAACAGTAATTCTTTTTACTGTTTCCGGACAAGCTTTCATGAAATATTTTTCAGAAAATGGTCTGTAAAGATGAACAGTTATTAAACCTATTTTTTCACCACGGGCATTTTTAAAATCAACAACTTCTTTTATGGTTTCAGTTATCGAACCCATTGCAATTACAATGTTTTCAGCATCTTCGGCACCATAATAAGTGAAGGGGTGATATTCTCTTCCTGTTATTCTTTTCATTTCCTGCATATATTCATCAACAATATCAGGAATATCATCATAAAATTTATCAGCAGCTTCTCTTGACTGGAAGTAAATATCAGGATTTTGAGCAGTACCGCGAGTTACGGGATGATCTGAATTTAATGCATTGTCTCTAAATTTTTGGAGAGCTTCATAATCAACTAATTTAGCCATTTCATCCTGATCCATAGCTTCAACTTTTTGAATCTCGTGAGATGTTCTAAAACCATCGAAAAAATGCAAGAAAGGAATTCTTGTTTTTATTGCGGTCAAGTGAGCAACTCCGGCAATGTCCATAATTTCCTGAGGGCTACCAGTTGCAAGCATTGCAAAACCTGCCTGACGTACACTCATAACATCGCTATGATCGCCAAAAATTGAAAGAGCCTGAGCAGCAAGACTTCGTGCACTTACGTGAAATACTGCGGGTAATAATTCACCGGACATTTTATACATATTAGGAATCATAAGTAATAATCCCTGAGAAGCAGTAAAAGTACTTGCTAAAGCACCTGCCTGTAATGATCCGTGCATAGCACCCGATGCACCACCTTCTGATTGCATTTCGGAAACTTTAACAATTTCACCAAAAATGTTCTTTTGTCCATTGGCAGCCCATTCATCAATGTACTCCGCCATATCTGATGAAGGAGTGATTGGATAAATAGCAGCAACTTCACTAAACATATATGCAATAAATGATGTAGCATAGTTACCTTCACATGTTATAAATTTTTTCTTCTTTTCCATATTATATTGATTTTTAAGACTATAAAATAGTTTTTTGTAATTTTTTCAAAATTTAGCGCAAAAATACAAAATAATAATTAGGATAAGTTAAACTGAATTGACTTTCATTTAGTTAAAAAGTCTATTTATATTGGTTTTAGATTGAGGGTGTTTTCTTGTAAGTGTCATCCCGAGCGCAGCGAGGGACCTCCCAGCTAATTTGCTCTAAGCCTGGTAATCACCACCTGCCAGCTATTTTGCGCTACGCAAGCAGGAGTAAATTTTTGGCAGAGGTGCAAGACCGATGGAGTTCCCTCGTCGCTGTGCTCCTTCGGGATGACAGGTGCGATTTACAAACTGTTTCTCTATTACTCAATAACAATTTCATCTGCAAAAATCCATGTTTTTCCTCCTGCTCCTTTATGCCAGTCGGGGCAATTGCCCATATTTTTTGCAGTTACTTTGATGTATCTTGCTTTTTTATTGATTCTTTTTAAAGTTAAATCTTGTGTGATTCCACCATCTTCTTTTTGAGAAATATAGTTTTTTACTGATCCTACAAAATCAAAATCTTTTCTATTAACAGAAATTAAATAATCAATTCTTTCGGGCATAAAAATCCATGAGTTTTGGTCTTGCAAAAACCCTGTTGAGAGTGAATTTACTTTTTGAATTTTCCCCAAATCAATTACTACTTCCATATCAACTCCATAATATCCTTGCCACGCACCTGTAGTAAAGTTTTTACCTCCACGTTGGTAATCAATTAGAGCAATATCACCACCGGCGGTATATTGAGAATCATATTTATTTATGATTTTAATAACTCTTCCCTGAGGGATTTTTATAAACTCAGAAGAAACAATTTTACTTGTTTTTCCATTTAAGTATGCAATTGCTTTAAAAGAAGTGGACTTTCTAATCTTAATTAGATCGCTATATCTTTTGGAATTTTTATCAGGAACATCACCATTAGTAGTGAAATAAATTTCTACATTATCATCAATATGTTTTATTTTAACTTCCGTTGAGCCTGTAAAAACATTTGCTGAAGAAACAAAGTATGGAACAACCGTGATCAATTCATCATTTATTGCTGAAACAGGAATATCATTTTCAGCACTTCCCCAATTTTTATTTGGCTCCGGTCCCATCTCAAAAACTAATGAACCTCCATTAATAATATCATCATGCAAAATAAAAGACTTTGAATACTCCTGATTGTTGAGAACAGCAGATTGAATATAAATATTTTCGTTTGAAACATTCTTAGCTTCGATAATAAATGTCTTTCCATTTTCAAGATTCAGAGTTACTTTATCAAAAAGTGGTGTGCCGATTACATAAGTATTATCTCCCGGACAAACCGGATAAAACCCCATTGCACTTAAAACATACCATGCTGACATTTGTCCACAGTCTTCGTTTCCGCAATATCCATCAGGGTTTGATGTATAAAGTTCGTCCAAAATCTGTCTGACTATTTTTTGAGTTTTCCATGCTTCTCCAACATAATTAAACAAATAAGCCATATTGTGGCTTGGTTCGTTCCCATGAGCATATTGTCCAATCAAACCGGTGATATCCGATTGATGACGACCCGAAAGTTTTGCTTCGGTAGAAAATAATTCACCAAGTTTAGCAGAGAACTTTTCCTTCCCACCAAGGAGATTAATCAAGCCTGAAATATCTTGCGGAACGAAAAAATTATATTGCCAGGTATTTGCCTCAGTGAGCATAAAATTAACTTCCGTGGGATCGAAAGGATTTACAAAACAGCCGTTTCTTTTGCCTCTCATAAAGCCGGTTTCTTTGTCAAAAATATTTTTAAAATTCTGCGCTCGTTTTATGTAATTTTTATAGACTTTTTCATCTCCAAGCTCTTTCGCCATTTCTGCAATACACCAATCATCATAAGCATATTCCAGAGTTCTGGAAACGGATGCACCTTCTTTATCAGCAGGGATATATCCATATTTTCTGTAGTATTCCAAACCAAAATGATCCTCCGTAGCACTTCTGATCATCGCCGGAAAAGCTTCATTTACATCATAATCGCGAATACCTTTTTTGTAAGCATCAACAATAACCGGAATGGAGTGATAGCCAATCATGCAATTAGTTTCGTTTCCGGCAAGTTCCCAAACCGGTAACAAACCACCCTTTTGATACATATCAATCATTGAATTGATAAAATCATTTGTGCGATCTTGCTCCACTAAAGTAAACAAAGGATGTTCAGCCCGAAAAGTATCCCACAACGAAAACACTGTATATATGTCTGACTTTTTATTTTGATACCTTTTTCCGTCATGTGCCCGGTATTTCCCATCAACATCATTAAAAATATTAGGAGCTAAAAAAGCATGATACAAGGCTGAATAAAATACAGTTTTTTGATCATCTGTTCCACCTTCAACTTTAATTTTACTTAATTGTTGATTCCATGTTTTCTCAGCATGATCTTTAACTTTATCAAAATCCCAGTTGGGAATTTCTGCTTTAAGATTTTTCTTTGCTCCGGGAATATCAACAGAAGACAAACCAACTTTAACAAAAATTTCTTCGTTTTCTTCGGCATCAAAACTTACAAAAGCTTTAATATTATTACCATATTGATTTATATATGATTTCCTATGAAGTCCCACATCATCTAATAAAGCAAAGTTTTTAAATGGTTTCGAGAATTCGGCATAAAAATATGTCTGTTGATCATTTGCCCAGCCCTTTGTTCGCCTGATACCTGCACAAGTTCTGTCGCTTAAAAATTGAAATTCAAGACATAAAATTTTATCAGAAGTAATGCCTTCTGTCAAATCAATTATTACATTTGCCTGATCGGTTTCAGGAAAAGTATATTTATGAAAACCTGCTCTTTTTGTGGTTGTAAGTTCAACATCAACCTGATAATCATCAAGACTCACTGCATAATATCCTGGAGAAGCATTTTCAGTTTTGTGATTAAAAGAAGAACGGTATCCTGATTGGGGATTATTTTCATCTCCCGGTATTAATTTCACTTCACCAACAGTTGGCATAAATCTAAAATCTCCATAATCGCCAACTCCGGTTCCCGAAAGATGAGTGTGACTAAACCCCAAAATTGTGCTATCGGAATAATGATATCCCGAGCACCCGTCCCAACTATCTATTCTTGTATCAGGACTTAACTGCACCATCCCGAAAGGCAAAGTTGCCCCGGGATAAGTATGTCCGTGACCACC
>JAIORY010000246.1 GCA_021107915.1 Bacteroidales bacterium
TTTGTAAATGAGGATTTTAAAATTTTGAAGTAACGAAGAAATTTGCATTTTTAGAACCCTCCTTAATCGTTAAAACTTCTTCTCTTCTCCTTTAAATATTCTTTTTATATTAGCTGCGTGAGTTAATGGAATAAAAACAGCAACTGCTATAGACAGAATAATAAGAGGCACTTCTACTGTTTTAAGAATAAAGATCACAACAATCGGGAAAGCAATTGAAGCAATTATTGATGAAACAGATACAATTCTTGAAATAAAAAGAACTATTAGAAAAAGTCCGGCAATAATAATTGAAGCTAATGGAAATAATGCAATTCCAACACCGAGAAGAGTTGCAACACCTTTTCCTCCTTTAAATCCAATATAAATAGGAAATATATGACCCAACACAGCAGAAGTAGCAAGTATAATTTTGAAATAAATAAACTGGTCGCCAACAAATTCGAAGGGCAAAAAATTTGCAATATACACTGCTATCCATCCTTTAAATATATCTATTAATAAAACAGGAACACCTGCTTTCCAGCCCAGAACTCTAATAGTATTGGTAGCTCCGGCATTGCCACTGCCCATTTTTCTGATGTCAACTTTAAAAAATATTCTCCCAATCCAAACGGATGAAGGTATTGAGCCAATTAAAAAAGCCAGAATAATAAATAAAATAAGTAAAAAATAATCCATAATTCCCTTTCTGTTTATACTAAAACCTTAAATCCGCAAGTTTTTTTTAGCCGCTAATATCGCGAATTTATGCGAATTATACTTCACTCATTTAATATAAGCAAAATAAGTTATATTTTATTTATTATTAGCGTATTAGCGGCTATTTATTTATTTTATTTTCGGATTTATTGTTTTCCAAAATATTTTTTCATTCTTTTTATGAAACTGCTCTTTTTTCCCAATGTAGAAACAACATATTCGTATTGATCTTCATAATTGTTATCTTTATATATCCTTGCTCCCGGACTCAAATCTATAAGTCTGTTATTAAATTCGTCACTCGACGAAATAGCCTGCATCACATTATTTCGATAACTAAAGAAATACCATTCATTTGAATTTAATTCTAAATAAAAACTAATCTCATCACCGGTTTTTCTTTTCTTAATTTCGAAATACCCGGGCACATATTTATTTATTTGATTTTTATTGATATTTCCAATTCCAATAGGACCTTTCGATATAAATGAAGTTGTTGAAGCATCCCATTCAAAGTTAATATCAGCAAACACAAAAGTATGTAATAATTTCTCAGGTATTTTTTTTGCTGCACCATAAAGCGAATATTCTGAAATAATGTCTTGAGTTTCCTGTTCACCTAACTTGTGTGTTAATGAAAGTTTATAATTTCTGTCTGTTAAATTAATTCCAAACAAATTTGATGAATTCAAACTATCCGATAGCATTATTAATAATTTATCATCAAAAAAGAAATCAGTAAAAGCAACCATTTTAAGTTCAACTTTATCAGGAATTGTAAGATGTTTAATAAGCCCGAAAGTTTCAAATTGCATATACCCCGGATTAAGCCCAAGATTTATTTTTCCCTCACCTGTAAGCAAGCATTTTCTTTTTGAAAGACTCACATAATTTCCAAGCATACTTTTTCTTTTAATTCTATTCATGCTTCCAACTTGATATTCTTCTACAACAGGATCGAAATTTATTACTCCGTAAGCTGATATTATTGAAAAATCAGTAGCATTTACTTTTTTTCTTAAAAATGCCGGATAAATTTTATCCTCAATTCCCGAATAATTTATCCCAATATTTACCTGATTATTATCAACATCATATTGCTTTTTCGCAATAGGAATATAAATATTATCGGGATCTATTGTAGATTTGAAATTTATTTTACTTCCGTTAAAAACCGGATAGCAATCGTGTATAATATTAAATCCGCCATCAAAAGTCAAAAATTTATTTTGTGAATTAAGACTAACTTTTCCGTTAAACATGTATTCTGGACTAAGGAAGAAAACCGAATATTCAGGTATCACACCCAAAGCAAATGTTTTACCCGATGAATCAACCGCAATAGTGTTCATCATAATTTTCTGTAAGGTATTATTTTTGTCGATATAATCATACGAACCACGAGCATGATAATTGCTTTTTGAATTAATATTTACATCTGCCTCATAAAATTGATGATACTTGTTATCTGTATCAGCAATAATGCCTGCATCAAACAATGTTTCTATGGCAGCATTTTTCAATATTTTAATTTTGCCGTTTCCGGGAAATATTGCAGCATCAGCAACTTTAATAACTTTAACACCCTCAGCGTAAACAATATATTCTGTCATATCATATTTTCCACTCAAAGCAGCAAAACTTAACGAGTCTTGATCTTTATTTACAGAAACAAATTCTGATCCGGAAAGATCAATATCTATCAATTCTGACTTAGTCATATCTTCAAGTCCGGGAATTCTTTCTGTAGTATTATTTTTCAACAACATAATATTTTTATCCATATCCCATTCCATCTCATCCATAAAACAAATATATTGATTGAATGGAAACTCTACTTTTGAATTTCGTCCATTGGAATTGAACCACCCTCTTCTTTCCTGAAAATCAATATTAGAACTATACGCATGAGTTGAGATAGCCAAATTATCACCTGATTTTGTTAATAATTCAAAATCAGAAGTATCAGCATAAAACTCGTGATGATAAAAATTGAATTTGGAAGAAGTAATTTTTGCATTTGCGAAATTAAAAACTCCTTCACCAATTGCTCCCGAGGGCGATAATTCAACATTTCCTTCAAATTCAGATCCATTATTATACATAAAAAACGGATCGTTAATAATGGACACCAACATAATGTTAGTATCAGGCAACCAATATACATCAAGCATTTTTGATATTATTGATGGAAATTGCGGTTCATCAGGAAATTCCATAACTTCAAAATCATCACACCTTGCAACTAACGAATCAGGATAAAATGAGTAATTTTTTGATGTGGAAGAGGAAGTAATAAAATTTAATGACCCCTCTCCGTTTAGTCCAATATTATCCAAAACCATTCTATTAAAAAACCTGCCTTTATCATTATAAACAGGGTATCCCGTATCAGGAATTTGATGAAAAAAACCAAGGGAATAATCAGGCATAACCACAAGGGGTTCTTCAAATTCAGGAAACATTCCGTTTGAAGCAAGATAACCATCAAAGCTTAATCCATCAGTAGAGAAATCAATTAAACTATCAATTTCAAAAGGTGAAACATGATAATAAAACCTTTCTTTGTCATAAACACCATTTTTAATAAAATTATAATGATAATAAACATAAGAATCGTTAGAACTATTAAAAACAGGATAGTGAGAATGATTTGTTTTACCTGATTTATTCTTTGGATGATCAATAAGAATATATCCGCTTAGATCTGCAATAACATTTTGAACTCTTATATAAATTTGTCGCCCGAATTCATCTTTTTCATGATACTTAACAGCAAAACTTAAAGAATCGATCCTTGGAAGATTTAAACGGAAAGTGTCATATTCAAAAGAGCAATCGTGTGCATAAAAATCAAATAATCCAGCATGAACCCTACCGGAAAATATAAAATCACGATTTTCTTTCATAACAATTCGATTATCATCAGGATAAACAAAAACACTTTGAGAATCGCTAAGCATTATCTGTGATATACCATTAATAATTAGATCAAATGACTCTATATCAAGTTTAGCATTACTTTCAAAAGTTGTTTTTGAATTTAGCTTAATTACATCATAATCAATCAATCCGGCTTTTGCATTAATAAAATCAAAAAGTCTGTCTTTAATATATGCTTCTTTTTTGCCAATATTATAAACCACAAATCCTTTATTTGCAAGACGCATTATCATTGCAACAGCCTGCTCTTTTGGTTTTTTAATAAAATTAGCCAAAGTATTTATACTTACATTTCTTGTATTATAAAGCTCTGAAAATCTTTTAATAACAACAATTGGATTAAGAGGGTCAATACCCTGCAAACTGTAATATTCTTTATCAGAATAATGATTTATTGATATAAAATCAGCATTGCTTTTATTGCTGATACCTTTTATCATTTCAAAGTAGATATTTGGTTCACCCATTTTCCATCTAATAATTTCACAATACAAGTCAAGATCATGAAATGAATCGTTAAATGGGCTTGAATAACTTGGATAACGCGATCTTATTACTAATATCTCCTTATTATTATTATTATATTTCAACTTACATGAAGGATGATAGATAGAATCATTTTTATAATTAATTGAAAAAAAACATTGATCAGAAACAATTCGATCCGGTTTTATTAAAAATCCACGTGATTTGACGAAAGCAAATCTTTTATCATCTCTAAATATTTCTATTGTAGCATAATTATCTTTATCTCCTGAACCGATAATATCAGCTCCTTTAACAGAAAAACCACCATTAAAATTTATATTTTCAAAAATGTTATTGAACTCAAAATCTTTAAAATAAGAATCGAATCGAGGATACGATGTTCTTGCATTTGGCGAGCTTGAAAAAACACTTTCGGATAACTCACCACTAATTGGGTATTTAAAAAATAACTTATTAAAAAAAATTACTGAATCAGCTGTGTAAAATGTTTCTGTAAGATCAATATTATAATCGTTTAGCAGAGCGTAAACATCATCTTCATCAAATCCAACTCTAATCCATGAAATTTTACCATCAACACCAAGCCATTTATTTGAAAGAGGGTAAAAAACACCTTTTGTTTTTTTAATTACCGAGCTGTCTTTTCTTGTTGCACATATCAAATCAAGTTTCTCAAATACCACATACGGTATCGAATCATATTCAAAATAAAATTTCCCATTATTAAAATGCCATGTATATGATCCTGAATTGTATAAATAGTTCTTAGAAAAAAGCTCATCGGTTTGTTTAAGATACGAAAGATAATTTTTATTAGTCTGTTGATTAATCAGGTCTTCAAGACTTTCTAACCATGCAAGAACACTTTCTTCAGGCTGAAGAATACTAATAAATCCATCAAGACATTTGATAAACTGAAAATAATGAGGATACGTTCTCATCCTCTTTTTTTCCATCAGGCTTATAATGTAATAAATATGCTGTTTTTGAATCTTTGTAAATCTTCCGGCACTCCATTTATAACTAAATGATTCAAGAAGAATTTCTGCTTTTTTGTAATAATGTTTGTTTTTTGTTTCGAGTAATTTGGCAGACATTTCAATTAAAAAAGTGTCAGCAGAAGCAGTAATCCCTTGAACATTCTGCGAAAACAAAGATTTACTCAGAATTACAAAAGATAATATAAAAAAAAGATATTTAAGTTTTAACATTATTTATTTTGTTTCATGGTTTCATGGTTTCATCATTCCATTATTGAGTTCACTCCGAAAAGTATTTTTTAGCCACCAAAACACAAAATCACTAAATTTCACTAAAATTAATTTATTGATTTTCTTTTTTTGTGGGTTTTCGTGTTTTGGTGTTTTTGTGGCATTTTTTGGCTTTTCGGAGTGGACTCATTATTCCATCATTCAACAAACACAAAGATGCCCAGCTATTTTTAAGTTTTATACTTGAAATTTTAAGTTGAAGTTCATTTGCTAACTTCTCAATCACCTCAATATCCTTCTCATAAAAACCACTTAAAAAAATCTTTCCGTTTTCGTTAAAACACTTAACATAAACCGAAAGATCATTTAACAAAATATTTCTATTAATGTTTGCAAAGATAATATCGTATTTTTTATTTCCAAGTAAACTTGCATCTCCCTGATAAACTTCAATATTTTTAGAATTATTTAAACCCATTCATCATTATCAGCAATTGTTATCTTTTATGGTTCTATCAATTACTATCAATTACTATCAATTACAACTAATTACAATATTTATCACATTTCATGTGATTAATAGAGACGTACAGTTGTACGTCTCTACTAAAAACTGTCAATAATTTTATAAAAATCATCAGCTTTTAATGATGCTCCACCAATCAAACCGCCATCAACATCGGGATTGGCAAATAATTCTTTTGCATTTTGGGGGTTACAACTTCCTCCGTAAAGGATTGATGTATCGTTGGCAATTCTTTTATTATAATTTTCTTCAATCAAATTTCTGATAAAAACATGCATTTCCTGAGCTTGTTCCGATGTTGCAGTAACTCCTGTTCCTATTGCCCAAACGGGTTCATAAGCAATTACAACTTTTTTAAAATCTTTAGCTTCGAGATGAAATAAAGATTCGGTTAATTGATTTTTTACAACATCAAAATGATTTCCGCTATTGCGTTCTTCCAAAACTTCGCCACAGCAAAATATCGGAATAATCTCATGCTTTAGGCAGATGTTTACTTTTTCGGATAGAAATTGGTTGGACTCATTAAAATATTTTCGTCTTTCGGAATGCCCGACAATACAGTATTTTACTTCAATAGATTTTAGCATCATAGCAGAAATCTCACCGGTATATGCACCCGATTCCTGATTACTCACATTTTGAGCTCCTACAAAAACTCCATCATTTTCTGTAATGTCTGTTGCTAACTCAAGATACGGGAAAGGCGGACAAATTACTACCTCTACTCCATTAGCACCATTTTTATCAATATGTTTTACGATGTCAAAAACAAGGTCATCAGCTTCATGAAATGCCTTGTTCATTTTCCAGTTTCCTGCAACTATTATTTTTCTCATGTTTTTATGTTTTTATGTTTTCTAATTTTAGAGCCAAGATACAAATTTACTTTTCATACAAATCAAATAATTTTAACTCAACAGGAATTTTTTTATATCCCATCAA
>JAIORY010000291.1 GCA_021107915.1 Bacteroidales bacterium
GAAAAAGAATATGCCATGCAAGCTGCAATTGAAGAAACTGCCCTTAAACTTTATAGAGAAGACAAAGATTTATGCAGGGAATATTTAACAGTTTATTCAACCAATCAAGCTATTGAAGCTGTAGAAATAGCTAAAAAAATGAATACTGAATTAAGAACCCGGCTTTTCGGAAACTAATAAAGTAAGGGGAAAACTAAATGTATTGAGGTTGGTCTAAAAGCCAATGTCTTACAAGTGAATAGGTTTACTGTCGGCAAAATAATATTTTGATAATTTTCCCTGATTTATTATGTGTTTTTGATTTCAATTTGCAAAAATAAATCCCAGAACCGACAAGTTTACCAGTATCGTCTTTTCCATCCCAAACTACAGAATGTTTACCTTCTGCCTGTTTTTTATTTACCAAAGTCCGTATTTCTTGTCCTGTTATATCATAAATTTTCAAATTCACTTTTGCAAATATAGGTAATTGATAATCAATAAATGTTGATCGTGAAAACGGATTGGGATAGATGTTCAGTAAACTGGGATTTTGGTTTATATTTTCATGAATTGCTATTGGATCAACATACTCGTACGCACCAATATCATACCCTGCACCTTGTGGTCTGGGATTTCCATCAAAATCAAAATCCGGGGCATTATCAGATGAACCACTATTAATGGCGGGTGAACCTTCAAGTAGATGAAAGTCTGCTTCTAAAGGATTTACAAACATAGGATTTCCTACTACACTATCGCTACCGTAAATCTCTCCCCAATATCCCATATAACCATCAATTAAATTATGGTCAACAATTAGATTTTGCGGAGCATCTTCTATTACGATTTGAAACGACAGGTTTTGGCTACAAATGTTATTTCTTATAACAACATTCTCTGCATCGGAATTCATTACATTTATTCCGCCACCCCATACATTCCCATTGTTGTAAAGGGTGTTGTTTATCACTTTAATATCCTTCATTGGTTGTTGTTGTGCAGAACTCCAATTAGCGATCCAGATGCCGACCTCCTCATTATTGTAGGCAATATTGTTATAAATTCTGACATTTTCAAGAAGACCGCCCGCCTCGGAAGCTACAATAATACCATGAGCACAATGATGTACAATATTCTGAAAAACTTCAATGTTATAGGTATGTTTGTCCCACGCATCCACATAAATACCCAACCTATTCATATTCATATCGTGCACATGATTTTTATAGACTTTTCCATTTGAACTGCCATCCTTTATATCAATACCCTCACCTCCATTAGTTCCGGGACCTCCGTGATGAACATGATTATTTTTGACTTCAAATGTATCGGTGACAGCCACCGTAATACATTCCTGCAGACCATCATTACAAGCAAGCTCAACCTCGTTACTATCAATAATTATGTTGCTACTCTCCCAACTTGCAATACCAGAGGAAACAGTATTGTAGGTATAGTTTTTCTCAATTATGATATGACTCGAACCCCATGCAATAATTCCAGCATAGGTAGAATTAATCACTCTTAACCCTGACACCTCAATATAGCTCTTGTCCGTAATATCAAACACTCCATACCAAATCGGTACCGGTATCCCAGTGCCATTAATTGTAACGGTATCGCCAGGATATGCAAGATATGTAATGTAATTCCCGGGACTTCCTGAATTCTGTGGAATAACTTGCTCGTTGTAAGTTCCCGTTTTGACATAAACTGTGTCACCAGCTATCAGCGTATTAGCGGCTTTTTGGATAGTAAGCCAGGGCTGTACTTCCGTTCCGGGATTATTATCATTGCCATAAGGGGCAACATAATATGTATCTGCATAAATTGGATTGAAACTGTTTAATAATCCCCAAACAAATAATGCTATTATAGACTTATTGATAAAATTTATATCGAATGCTTTTCTCTTTAGTTTCATTGTTTCATTATTTTCCCCCCTTGTCTTACAGCTAATAATTTGACGATGCCCAGTGGGGGATTTTATAGTATTTACGTTTCAATTTATTCCAATATAATTTTTTCTGTTACTATTCCTTTTTCTGTTTTTATTTTAATAAAGTAAATTCCTTTATGAATGTTACTTAAATCAATTTGTATTTTATTACTTGTTTCTTGGATTTGCTTTACAACTTTTCCTGTTATATCAATAATCTCAATTGTCTGGATGTTTCTTGCTTCAATAAATAATATTCCATTAGATGGATTGGGATAAATATTAAATAAATTGGAATGTGGGTTTATATTTTCATGGATTGCTGCCGGATTAACATACTCGTAAGCACCAATATCAAACCCAGCACCTTGTGGCCTGGGATTTCCATCAAAGTCAAAATCCGGTGCATTTATGGAATCACCTGCATCTACACAGGGTGAATTTTCGGTCAGGTGAAAATCATTTTCCGGAAGGTTTACGAACAATGGTTCTTCTGCAATAGAATTTTGGTCTTGTGATGTCTCTGATTGATATATCGGGAATTGTAACATTGTATATTCACTGCCTTGATAATTTATCATATCACCACTTGCCTTGTACCAACAGTTGTAATCCAAATTCAAGTTCTCCAACCCTACATAAACAAAATGTATGTACATACAATTTTCTGTCGATTCATAAAAGATATTGTTGGTTATTTGTATTTCGCCCGTATAGGTAACATTGGCCCAATTTGCGATATGCAAACCCCAGGGGTCCGGTCTCTGGCTATACCCCCAACCATTGCCTGCATTGGCACAAGTATTATTAATAAAAGAAATATCATACATAAACGAAGTTTCATCATAATTCCAAAATTCAAAAGAATACTCGCAATTCCAGATGATATTATTACGATAAACAATATTGTATTGATTCACATTTTCTATACCATTGTTTTGGTTTGTTAATGCGGCATCATAAATTTCCCATAATCGACATCTTTCCACTAAGTTGTTATTGGCATTTCCCCAAAACTCTACACCATTTCCATATCTTACATTGTCCTGACCTTCAATTTCGAGTTCACCCCCACCGATATATGAAATGTCAAAGCCCCTGACAATTATATGATGGGTATTTCCTCCTCCAATACCATGGGCACCACCATATTTTAACTCAAGGTTTTCATATATAACATAACTTTTATTTGATTCATTGATTATATGGGTTGTTAAAGCACATTCAATATCCAGGTAGTAAAGGGCAGGGTTGGTGATAGAATAAACCTCAAGTGTGAAATTGTTATTATTGTACAAAAATTTACCTTGCGCATCCAAATCATCACTGTTCCAAACTTTAATCCCGCAGGATTCTTCGCCATTGAAAATGATGTTGCCCACATCATTGATAAAGCCGGTATCTTCACACTCTTTCAGACTAATATCATCAAGATAAAATGATTCGCCTTCCGGCAAAATACCGCCAAGGGCAAATGAAATCATTGCATCACCGGCAGTAGTATTGGTTCGGTAATACATTGTACACAATGTCCAATCTGTACCGACAATCACCGGATCAATGGTATTATCGTAATAATGATTCCAGGGAGAAGTCATTTTCATCAATGGGATGTAGTCAATTTCAAATGATTGTGCACATTTTGCCCAAAATGATAATTTGTATATTTTTCCTTCGGTGATGCTTATCCCTTGTGTTGTGGAAAATTGGATGTGGTGTGGTTCAATGCCATTTAAAAAACAATCAATTCGATAGCTTGCCGGAGAAGTATGAAATTCCAACTCATCCCTAAGACCGGAAACAATAGCCCCGCCTTCCGAATATAAATTCCAACCATCGGTGTTCACATTAAAACCGGGATTAGAAATCAATTCGCTACCGGTTACAGCAGGTTCCCCTGAACTCCAAATATTATTTCCTGCATCCAACCAGTCTTCCTGACTGTTTTTTTCAACAGAACCGAGAAATAAAGGCTTATTGCCAATACCATACGCACCGTATAGTATATATCCTTCAGTATTTCCGCTTTGCGGAATTAACTGTTCACGCCAACAATCTCCTCTATTAAAGAGGACAGAATCGCCCGGGCTCAGTTGATAGCTATTTACTTTACTGATTGTTTGCCATGCATCGTTTGGAGACATACCGGAATTATTGTCATCACCGGCTTCGCTGACATAATAAGTTTGTGCCTGCAAAATTGAAGTGATAGAAAATAAGAATAGTATTAAAATGATTTTCATTTTTTTAGATTTTACTTTTTGTATAAGTTTCTTACTTGTGGCAGCAAGGCAATAAAAATAATGACGATAGCCAAAAACATATAAAAAGTATGTAACCAATATACGCCATTAATAAACACCATTTGGAGCTGTATCCAAATTATGAGGGCAAAGCCAATATAAATGCTATAAGTCCACGCCCAGTGCATGTCTTTAAAGAAGTTGATTTGCTCGGCAAGTTTGGATTCCGGTTTTTTCAGTAATGCAATTATTACAAATCCATCTGTCATTTTCATTTTGTACAAATTTATCCAGTCCGATTTTTTTTATGCTATCAAGATTTTCAATCATGCTCATTCCATAATTTGTCTTATATCTTTTATCCAGTTGTTTTAATCGTGTGCATGGATATTTTTCGCAATCGAAACAAAACCCGGAATTCGTTTTTGCCAATAATTCACAGTTCTTTATTTTGCACTCAATACGTGACTTTGTCTTATGTTCATTAACACCACCACATCCGGAACATTTATTTTTCTCTCTCAGATAACCTATGCAAATCCCACAATTCATCCCACATGGGGCAATCAACAGCTTATCCATTTTTAGTGCCTTTTTCTTAAACTGTAACTTTTTAATACAAATAAGTTCAACTTTAAAAGTTGTATATTATTTTTTTTGTTGTTACCAGTTTATTATCAATACTCAATTTGCAAAAATAAATCCCTGAATCAACAGGTTCTCCTGAATTATTTGTTCCATCCCAAACCACCGAATGTTTTCCTTTTATGAATTTATTGTTTAGTAGAGTTATAATTTTTTGTCCTATAATATCAAATATAACGAGTTCAATATTATTATCTTCCGGTATTGTGAAAGAGATAGTGGTTTCGGAATTGAAGGGGTTGGGATAATTTTGATGAAGCACATAATTTTTCGACAAAGCTGTCAATGGGTCGGGCAATATCACTGGAGGCGAATTAAGAACATTGTATCCCTTGTTGATTAAACGTGTGTGGCTGTACATATAGCTGTCATTCTCAGGAAGGTTGACAGGTATCTCATTGGGTCCAATTCCTGTAGTGTAATATGGAAACACCCAGCTTTGGAAAATGTTGTGGTCCGGCTGCAAATTTGCATCATGGACAAAGTTGACCCAATTCATGGTTCCGGCATAATATGTACTATCGTTATACTCATCGGGATTCCAATACTGACTATCATAATAAGTATCGAAGAAAATTATACCAAATTCAATATCATGCTCATTGCAAAACGATTTCAGTTCTGCCATATCGGCTGCTACATCTATGTTTATCCCGAATGAGATATATTGGTCAACCCGAGGACCATGAACATCTATATGTAAAAAGGAAAGTGAAACACCTCGTGCCTCAAGGGCAATAATCCATTCTTTGAATTGATCGACCCCAACTTCAGGATACAGTTCGATATGTCCAATAGAAACCGAAGGAAACCATATTTGCATTTGGTGTATATAAGCAGTCACATGATCAGCCAATTCGCCCAACGAATCAACAAGACATGGTCTGGGATCTGTTTGTCCGAAATAGATATAATGGTATAGTGAGTACCATTGTCTAATGGGTTCATCCATCGCGAGGTAACGGACGACTCCGCCGTTTGCTTCAATGCTTTGAATTACATTGATTGATCCATCAAGGGTCAGGTTGTGTACGTACTCGGCTGTTGAACATTCAATAGGATCATAAGACATGATGGGTCCGGCAAAAAAGGACTCGACTGCAATATCGATTTCCCAATCCCCTAATTTGGAAAAAGCCTCGACATTCACAAAGTTCTCAATATGGTTATCGCCACAGTTATAGGCTGGATGCCCAACGCAGCCCCAACCTCCGGTGCCCACCTGCACGGTATAGAACTTAAACACATCTACCTTCGATCTGGCGGAGTCCCATTGTTCAGGTTGGTTAAACAGATCTAACATATCCACGCTGGCAAGGTTAGGAGTAAACCAAACCTTGGAACTATCAGCAGCTTGACTATAGGCTTTCAAACTTGCCATCGTGATTAAAAGTAAAAAAATGCCGGTTATGAATGAATAATTTGGTCTATCAATTTGTTTTACAGTAAGATTTTTCATTTCAACAATATCATTTTTTTTGTTGAAACGGGTTTATTATCAATATTCAATTGATAAAAATAAACTCCCTGGCTTACATTATTTCCTGAATTATTTTTCCCATCCCAAATCACAGAATGCTTGCCTTTGGTTTGTCTTTCATTTATTAGATTGCTTATCTTCTTTCCATTATAGTCAAAAATTTCGAGCTTAACAAAACAATCTGTTTCAAGTACATAAGTAATGTTTGTTAAATCCTTGAATGGATTTGGATAGTTGTGAATCTGTTCAGAATAATTGAACGGATTTTCCGATATATTGACAATATCATCGCCAAGCCGAATCATACAATATTGCCCCACAGAGGATGAGGATGCGGGTATTAACATCATTCCGCCAACAAATACATCTCCTGTAAGAGGGTCCATGTCAATACTATGTCCATAATCAGATCCGATATAATTCCAGGTTGGTTCATCAATTTCACTTAACCAATGTGTTTCACCAGTTTCGGCATTAAGTTTTACAGTAAAAATATCTTCCAAGTGCCATTGACCATTAT
>JAIORY010000271.1 GCA_021107915.1 Bacteroidales bacterium
TCATAATTCAAATCCTCTTTATGAAGAGAAGGCTCTTTGTCTTTTCCATTAAACTCCCATGCAGCCACATAAGAATATTCTTTGTCTTTACGTTCAGCTTCGCCGCCTTCTGTCTGGCTTTCTTCTCTAAAGTGAGCACCACAAGATTCCTTACGGCCGAGTGCATCATGTATCATCAGTTTTGCCAATTCAAAGAAATCGGTAACTTTTATTGCTTTTTCAAGTTCCTGATTAAGTTCGGTTTCGTTTCCCGGAACATTAACGTTTGTCCAGAATTCTTTTTCCAGATTATCAACCAATTCTTCACCTTTTTTAAGTCCTTCTTCGCTTCTTGACATTCCGCAATAATCCCAAAGTATTTTTCCTAATTCTTTATGGAAAGAAGTAACAGTTCTGTTTCCATTTATTGAAAGTAATTTATTGATTTTTTCTTTAACTGCTTTCTCTGCCTCATCAAATTCAGGAGAATTTGTTTCTAATCTTGGGGTTTTTATTTTATCTGCGAGATAATTTGTAATTGTATTAGGAAGAATAAAGTATCCATCACCGGCACATTGCATAAGCGAACTTGCTCCCAAACGGTTTGCTCCGTGATCGGAGAAGTTGGATTCACCAATTGCAAATAATCCGGGAACTGTTGTCATAAGATTATAATCAACCCATAAACCGCCCATTGTATAATGTCCGGCAGGGTATATTCTCATTGGTTCTTTGTATGGATTGGTTCCGGTAATTTTTTCATACATCTCAAATAAATTACTGTATTTATTTTCTATTGCTTTTGCACCTTGTTTTGCAATGGCATCTTTAAAATCAAGGTTAACTGACAGTCCGGTATCACCAACTCCGTATCCGGCATCGCATCTTTCTTTTGCAGCTCTCGAAGCTACGTCGCGTGGTACAAGATTTCCAAATGCAGGATATCTTCTTTCGAGATAATAATCTCTTTCTTCTTCAGGAATTTCGTTTGCCGGTCTTTTGTCTCCTTTTGCTTTAGGAACCCAAATCCTTCCGTCATTTCTCAGAGATTCCGACATCAGAGTTAATTTCGACTGGTAATCGTTTAATACAGGAACACTTGTCGGATGAATTTGAACAAAACTCGGATTTCCAAAGAAAGCTCCTTTTTTATAAGCACTCCATG
Organism: Bacteroidales bacterium; assembly: GCA_021107915.1. Taxonomy (GTDB): domain Bacteria; phylum Bacteroidota; class Bacteroidia; order Bacteroidales; family JAIORY01; genus JAIORY01. Next base: position 1,145 of record JAIORY010000271.1, read on the forward strand.
CAGCGGTTGCATTTGATCCAACAGCCAAAGTTGACAGATAATAAATTGTTCCGTATCCTCCGGTAGCAAGAACAACTGCATGTGCAGAGTGCCTTTCAATTTCGCCCGTAACAAGATTTCTTGTTATTATTCCTCTTGCTTTTCCGTTAACTACAACAATATCTAACATGTCGCGACGGCTATACATTTTTACTTTCCCGGTATTTATCTGGCGGCTTAAACTTGAATATCCTCCCAAAAGACATTGTTGTCCGGTTTGTCCTTTTGCATAAAAAGTTCTTGAAACCTGAACACCTCCAAACGAACGATTATCTAAAGTTCCACCATAATCTCTGGCGAAAGGAACACCTAATGCTGTATAATGGTCGATTGTTGCATTACTAACCTCGGCAGCTCGGTAAACGTTTGCTTCCCGTGCTCTGTAATCTCCACCTTTTATCATATCATAAAACAAGCGATAAATGCTATCGCCATCATTTTTGTAATTTTTGGCAGCATTAATCCCACCTTGGGCAGCTACTGAATGAGCTCTTCGGGGAGTATCCTGAAAACAAAATACTTTTACGTTATATCCTAATTCTCCAAGTGAAGAAGCTGCTGCTGATCCGGCAAGACCGGTTCCAACAACAATAATATCAAGTTTTTTCTTGTTTGCAGGATTTACTAATTCTTGTGAGGCTTTATATTTTGACCACTTTTCAGCTAATGGTCCTTCAGGTATTTTTGAATCAAGTTTTGTCATTTTATTTGAAATTTGGTGTTTGTCATTTGTGATTTTTAATGTTTATTAAAACTATAAAAACTTTATTGACGGATTCTAAATATTGTTATTTAATTTGATTAAGCGAATATCATAAAATAAACAGGGATTATAATAAATCCTAAAGGCACAATAATTGAATAAATTTTACCAATGATCTTTATTGCCGGAGTATATTTTGAATGATTTAATCCAAGGGTCTGAAATGCTGATTGAAAAGCATGATTCAAATGAATTCCCAAAATAATAAATGCGATAATATATATTATTGAAAAAATAATATCATTTGAAAAAAGCCAGACAACAAGTTCATAAAAATGCTCTTCTTGTGGAGAAGGAAGATTAGCTGCTGCAGGAGCACTAATTAATCCTAACTTAATAAAATAAAAGTTGTAAAAATGTAAAAGTAAAAACATGAAAATCAGCAATCCTGTATATATAATATACCTCGACATAAATGAAGTTGTTGATTTACTTCGGGATTTGTATCCCACTTTGCCTCTTGCTATCCAATTTTGGATTTGTAAAATTATTCCATAAGTAATATGGATGAGAAAGGCAACAATAAGCACAATCTCAAAAACTTTAACAATCCAGTTTGTTCCCATAAAATGGGCAGCTGCGGTAAACATTTCTGCATGGTTTTCGCAAATGGGCAAAATAAATAGATTTATTCCCAAATGAACCAGGAGAAAAACAATCAAAAAAAGGCCTAAAATGGCCATGATGATTTTTTTTGTAATCGATGAAATAGTTAAATCCGGAATTTTCATAATTTATAATTAATTTGTAAAATATTTTAAAAATATGATAGTTGCAAATAATTTAAATAACATACTTTTGTAAAAAACAGCAAAGTTAAAATTTATTCTTTTTCTAAAGATCAATTTGCAATATTTATATTTATTTTAAATAGAGATGATAAATGAGATATTCTAAAATTAATTCTGAATTATTTAAGAACAATAGAAAAAACTTCTGCAATAGAATTATTAAAAATTCAATAGCCATTTTTCATTCAAATGATGAATTTCCCAGAAATGGTGATCAGAATTTCCCTTTCCGGCAGAACTCAGATTTCTTTTATCTCACAGGTATTGATCAAGAAAAAAGTATTTTGATCTTTGCTCCCGATTATCCCGATCCAAAATTGCGGGAAATACTTTTTTTGATTGAAACAAATGAAGTAATAGCTACTTGGGAAGGTCATAAATTTACAAAAGAAGAAGCTGAAAACATTTCCGGAATTAAAAATATTAGTTGGCTCGAAAATTTTGATTCAATTTTGCATGAGTTGATGTCGTGGACAGTAAATGTTTATTTTAATTTTAATGAATACATAAAATATTCAAATGAAGTTCCTTACCGTGATTTGCGTTTTGCTGAAGAACTGAAAAAGAAAAACCCTGCTCATAATTATTTTCGGTCTGCACCGGTACTTAGTGAACTTCGTTCAATCAAATCACCCATCGAAATTGAATTAATCAAAAATGCGTGTGATATTACAGGAAATGCTTTTCTCCGGATTTTAAAATTTATTAAACCGGGTGTAAAAGAATTTGAGATTCAGGCGGAGATGGAGCATGAATTTATCCGTAGCAGAGCCAATGGCATGGCTTATCCGCCAATTATCGGCTCGGGGAAGAATTCCTGCGTGCTTCATTATATCGATAATAATGAAGAATGTAAAGACGGTGATTTGATACTTATGGATTTTGGTGCTGAATATGCAAATTATGCAGCTGATATCACTCGTACCATTCCGGTAAACGGTAAATTTACTGAAAGACAAAAAGCGTGTTACGAAGCAGTTTTGCGTGTGCACAAAAAGGCAATAAAATTATTTGTTCCGGGAAACACTATTGAAAAAGTTAATGCTGAGGTAAACAAAATGATGGAAAATGAAATGATTGGACTGAGTTTGTTTACCGAAGATGAAGTAAAAGATCAGAATACTGAAAAACCTCTGTTTAAAAAATATTTCATGCACGGTACTTCACATTATCTCGGGTTGGATGTTCATGATGTGGGAGCAAAACATGAAAAATTTAAGTCAGGGATGGTACTTACCTGCGAACCCGGAATATATATCAGAGAAGAAAATATAGGCATCAGAATTGAAAATGATATTCTAATTACTAATAAAGGACCGGTTAACCTTTCGGAAAATATTCCTGTTGAAGTTGATGAAATTGAGAAATTAATTAAAAATAAAAAATAGTATTATGTTGAATTAGGTGAAAAAAAATAAAAAGCCACAGATTCACAGATTAATTTTTATAATCTGTGAATCTGTGGCAAATTTGTTTGATAACAATATTCAATATTTTGCAAATCAAATCTAAAATCATAAATTTAAAATCTAAAATAAAAAAACATGTTTACAAAAGAAGTTTATACAGAAAGAAGAAATAAATTAAGAAATGAAATGAATTCGGGTGTTGCCCTGTTTTTGGGAAATAATGAAGCATCATTCAATTATCCGGCAAACCAATATCATTTTCGTCAGGATAGTAATTTTTTATATTTCTTTGGATTAGACCATCCCGATTTGGCGGGTGTTGTTGATATTGATAACAATAAAGATTATATTTTTGGTAATGATGTTGATATTGATGACATTATCTGGATGGGACCTCAACCGTTAATAAAAGACAGAGCTGTCGAAGTTGGAATTGAAAATACTGCGCCTTACGCCGGTCTTTTGGACTTTTTGAATAATGCGATTAAAGAAGGCAGAAAAGTTCATTTTCTTCCACCTTATCGTGGAGAACACACAATTGAATTCCAAAAGCTACTGGGTTTATTTACTGACAAAGTTGCTGATTATGTTTCTGAAGAACTAATAAAATCAGTTGTAAAACTCCGTTCAATAAAAGATAAATACGAAATCGAAGAGATAGAAAAAGCTGTTGATATTGCTTACGAAATGCACACAACTTCGATAAGAATGGCAAAACCCGGAATTATTGAACGAGAGATTGCCGGAACAATTGAAGGAATTTCTCTGGCAAAAGGAGGACCTGTTTCTTTTCCGGTAATTCTTACAATTAACGGTCAGACTTTGCATAATCACTATCATGGAAATATACTTACCGAAGGCAGATTGATGATAACTGATGCCGGTGCCGAAACTACATCGCATTATGCAAGTGATATTACCAGAACTGTGCCTGTTGGCGGGAAATTTAATCAGAGACAAAAAGAAATTTATGAGATAGTGCTCGAAGCAAATATGAAAGCTATTGAAACAATAAAACCGGGAATTGAATACAGAAAAATCCATTTATTATCATGTAAAATAATTGCCGAAGGTTTAAAGAAACTCGGCATTATGAAAGGCGATATCAATGAAGCTGTAAAACAAGGTGCTCATGCAATGTTTATGCCTCACGGACTTGGTCACATGATGGGACTTGATGTCCATGACATGGAAGGACTCGGTGAAAATAATGTTGGTTATGATGAAAAAACCAAAAGAAGCAAGCAATTCGGAACGGCATTTTTGCGACTTGGAAGAGAACTTCAAACCGGTTTTGTTTTAACTGTTGAACCCGGTATTTATTTTATTCCTGAACTTATTGACCTCTGGAAATCAGAAAGAAAATATACTGAGTTTATAAATTACGATAAAGTTGAAACTTATAAAGATTTTGGTGGAATCAGAATTGAAGATGATATTCTGGTAACCGAAGATGGACATCGTGTACTTGGAAAACCAATACCAAAAACTGTTGAAGAAGTGGAAGCTACGGCTGCCATGAAATAGTCTGATATTATGGACAAACACTAATTAGAGTGAAATATTACGGAAATTTCAAATGGAAAAACAAATTAAATATAATAACGCTTCAATAAACTATACTGATAAAGGTGAAGGTGATGCAATAGTTTTGCTTCACGGTTTTTTGGAATCGCTGAAGATTTGGGATGATTTTTCCGATGAGCTATCAAAAAAGTTCAGGGTGGTTTGTATTGATTTACCCGGTTTTGGAAAATCCGATTTGATTGCCGAAATTCATTCAATGGAATTATATGCAGAGGTAGTTAAATCGGTTTTAGACAATTTGCAGATTAAAAAATGCACAATGTTTGGTCATTCCATGGGAGGATATGTTACTCTGGCTTTCGCCGAAAAATACTCCGAAATGCTTAACGGACTTAGTTTGTTTCATTCTCATTCTGCTGCCGATTCTGAAAAGACAAAAGAAAATCGAGACCGTACCGTTGAAGTTATAAAACTTAATCACAAAGGATTTATCAATCAATTTATTCCCGATTTGTTTGCTCCCGAAAATGTTGAGAAATTTCATGATGAAATTGAAGAATTAAAAGAAAACGGCAGACAAACCACAAAAGAAAGTGTTATTGCCGCCCTTATCGGGATGAAAGAAAGATCTGGAAAACTACAATTTTTAATAAATACTGATCTGCCAATCCAGTTTATTATAGGCAAACAAGACTCACGAATTCCATATAATGAAGTTTTGGCTCAGGCAGCACTTCCTAAATTTTCGGAAATTATTATACTCGGAAATGCCGGTCACATGACTTATCTCGAAGAAAAAGAAATTACTTTGAAAGCTGTCAGATACTTTGCTTTGAAGTGTTTTGATAAATAAGATGAGAGATTATTTTAGATTTAGGAATTTAGATTTAAGATTTTATAACTTAAATATTTAGTGATAGGTTGCCAACCTAAAAAAAGCTTAGCAACCTGTTTTGCCAATAAATTTATAACTTGCTGTATTTTATAGAATCTGATAACTGAAAACTGAAAACAGACAACCAATTTAACTTTAATATCTTTCAAGCTTTAAGCTAATACCGATTACTAATCAAAATGCGCTTTAAGTTCGTTCCACTTCTTAAAGCACTTT
>JAIORY010000150.1 GCA_021107915.1 Bacteroidales bacterium
TGAGCTAATTTCTCTTTATTAATAATTTTAATATGATTGTTTTTTTCCTCAATCAGATTGTCTTCTTTAAATTTTTTCAATATCCGAATAACACTTTCGTAAGACATACCTGAAAGTTCTCCGAGTTCTTTACGCGAAAGAGCTAATTCAAATTCTATGTTTTTGTAAATATTATTTGAAATACAAAGAAGAATATCTGCCAGTCTTCCATACGATTGTTTTTTCACAAAACAAAAAAATCTACCATATAAGAGTACTGTGTTTAAGCTTAACAATTTAATAATTTCGTAAGAAAATTTGTTATTTTCTTTAATGATTTTTTTAAAAATATTAATGTCAATTAATTTTGCAGTTGAATCAACGTATGCGGTTACAGAATATGGAAATACATTATTTTCTTCAAATAATAAAGGTAATCCGACAAAATTATTTTCCGGTATAATTTTTAAGATAAGTGTTTCATGTTGATTTTCAACATACGTTTTTACAAGACCATTTGTTAAAAACAATACATACGAAGAAAAAGAACCTTGCTTTGCCAAATTTTCTCCTTTTTTAAAAAAAACCTCAACTTTATTATCCTCAATTAGTTTTTTTTCTTCCTTGGATAAAAAATGAAACCAATCTTTCTTTTTTTGATTAGCATCAGTTAAATGCAATTGGCTGACCGTACAACTGTTTTCGTATAAACATTTTTCCATTATGCTTGGATATTTAAAAAAAACAAAAGTATACAATATATCATTAATATTAATGATTTGTATCATTATTTCTGTTGTTTATTTTCAGTTTCATTAATGTATCATATCATTATAGATTTTCGAGATAGCAAAAAATAAATTACAAATTTTGCTTCGATATTTTTTAATAAAAAAAACATACATATATTATGGAAAACAAAATTGACCAAACACTTGACTGCAAAGGACTTTCTTGTCCTATGCCAATGATGAAATTAGCAAAAGCTATGAAAGGACTTAAATCCGGAGAAATTTTGGAGATGATAGGAACAGATCCCGGCACTAAATCAGATTTACCTCGATGGTGTGAAAAATCAGGAAACGAAATGCTTGAAGAAGGAGAATTAGAAGGTGGAATTTTTCGTTTTTTAATTAAGAAAAAATAGGAGGAAAAAATGTCGGAGAAAACTAAAGAACCCGGCGTTTTGGGCAACTTATTCAAAACGTTTTTTGCCAAGCACTGGCCTGTATGGGTTGGAGCAATTGTTCTCGGAACCCTTAATATTTTACTTTTTGCAATTAAAAGCCCATGGGGAGCAAGCGGTGGAATAAATAACTGGGGTGAAAATGTTTATAAACTAACCGGAATTTTTGGTCTTGAAAATGCTACATCTACAAGTACAAGTTTTTATGGTATGTTATGTGTTTTCCTCGTAATCGGGTCATTTATCGGTGCTTTATTATCAAAGGAATTTGCTTTAAGGATTCCTCCAAAAGGAGAATTAATTAAAGGATTTATTGGTGGCGGATTAATGGCTATTGGAGCAACTTTTGGCATAGGCTGTTCAATTGGATCATTTTATAGCGGTGTACCTGCACTTTCAGGTGGTGCTATAATTTTTACAATTGGAATGTTTATCGGAGTCGTTCTTGCATTAAGATATCTTATGTGGGAAATGGAAAAATTTCCTAAATTCAGTAGCGGAAAAAGCTATAATTTTTTATCCGGTACCGGAAAAAGTGGTAATTGGCAAATATATCTCGGTTGGATAGTACTGATAATTACTTTTATTATTGCTTATCAATATTCGGGTGGTAATAAAATTATGGCATGGTTCATAATCATAGGAATGTTTATGGGTTTAATCAGCCAGCGTTCGCGCTTTTGTATCGTTAAAGCTTTTCGTGATCCTTTTATGACAGGCGAAGCTGATGGCTCTGTTGGAGTTATGGCAGGACTTGTAATTAGCGTATTTGGATTTACAGCAATTAAATATTTTGGTATTGGAGCTGGTGACATAGCTGTTAGAGCAAGAGAAATGACATGGGTATTTCCTCATTTTTTCTTTAGAGCAGCAATTGGTGGATTTATTTTCGGGTTAGGTATGACAGTTGCAGGAGGTTGTGCTGTTGGTACACTTTGGAGAGTTGGTGAAGGACAAGTAAAATTATGGGCTTCTGCTCTTGGTTTTTTATTGATTTCCCCTATTTCAAAACTTTATATTGTTCCTCCTATTGTAAAAGCACTTCCACAAAACTTTAATTTTAAGAATTATTTACCTGATTATCTCGGTTATCCAGGAGCTGTTGGTCTTGTTTTGTTCATTATATTAATATGGTATGTATTTGTAAAATGGAATGAAAAAACCGGAAGATTTAGTGCATTTTAATTAACAACAATACTTAAAATTATGATTAAAGTCAAATTATATAAATGGGTGTCAGCATTATTTATTATCATTCTTTTTTCTGCATGTTCAAATATTTATGAGAATGGTAAGGAATTAGCGGCTGATACAAAACCATACATTGAAGAAATCACAGTTGATGAATTAAATCTAAAAATCGAAAATCAAGAAGAATTTCTTTTATTAGATGTTCGTCAACCAGCAGAATATCAAAAAAGTAATATCCCCGGCTCTATTTTAATGCCAAGAGGTACAGTTGAATTTAAAATTAGTGATGATGCTTTTTGGGAAGAAGAGTTTTTATATACACCTTTGAAAGAAGATGTAATCATTATTTATTGCAAAAAAGGTGATAGAGGTATTCTGGCAACTAAAGCATTAACCGAATTAGGCTTTACAAATGTGAAAAATTTATCAGGTGGAATTTCTGCTTGGGATCCTGAGTTTAACTCAGGTAATGCCGAAGCACCTGCATCAGGTGGTTGTGGTGGTTAATATCATTAAAATGAAAAATTTGAATGAACCAAATTTATTAGTAAAATCATAAAATAATGTTACCACTAAAATAGTAATAGAACTATATTTATAAACATTTAAAAATAAATTAACAATGAAGAAATTATTATTAATAGGATTATTTTTATCCTCAATATTTTTATTTACTACGAATACATTTTCTCAAGGCAATCTTATTTCTGCGAAAGAAACCGCAAAAATAATGAAAGATGATAATGTAGTTCTTGTTTCAACACGAAAAGCAGCTGACTATGCAAAAGTACATATTACTGATGCAGTAAATATTGATATTACAACGCTTTGTAAAGAGGGTGATGTTAAAGGTATTTTAAAAAGCCCCGAAGAACTTTCAAAAGAATTAGGAGCGAAAGGTCTTAATGCTGATAAAAAAATTATCATTTATGATAATGGTAAAAATGTAAATGCAGGACGTCTGTATTGGATATTGGAATATCTCGGATTTAAAGATGTGAAAATATTAGACGGACACATGAAAGCATGGCGTGCAGCAAGAAAAAAAGTTACAAAATTTGTTACAAAAATAACTCCTGTTACATGTTCATCTACTTTAAACAAAGATATAATTACTGATTATAAATATGTTAAAACAAATATTAATAATCCTAAAGTAGTTATTGTGGACGTACGAAGCCAGAAAGAATATGATGAAGGTCATATCACAAATGCAAAAAACTTTGAATATAAAAATATTGTAGTTGAAGATAAAGGAACACTAAAATCAGTTCAGGAAATTGAAGAACTTTTTAATGAAGCAGGACTTACAGCTGATAAAGAAATCATTTTATATTGTGCAACAAGTGCTCGTGCAGGTATTGTTTTTTTGGCAATGAAGTCGTTGCTTAAATACCCGAATGTAAAAATTTATGACGGTGCCTATAATGAATGGAAAACAAAATAATTGAATAATGAAAACTTATAAACTCTTTTTTGTTTTATCAATAATTATTTTTGTTGCCGGATGTGGTGCAAAAATGGACAAAGCTTACGATGATGTTAACCAAAAAGTAAGTGAAGCACAAATTGGTATCACAAAAGTAACTGTAGAAGACTTAAAAACTATTATTGATAATCATGGTGAAATTAAAATTATTGATTGTCGCGAAAAAGAAGAATATATCAATGGACATATCCCCGGAGCAATAAATATTCCGAGAGGTCTATTAGAATTTTCTTCAAAAATTTCAAACAGAAGAGATGTTATTTATGTTTATTCTGAAAATATAAATAGAGCATCTTTAGCTTGCCCAACACTTAAATTATTAAAATATAAATATGTTAATTTAATTGATGGTGGATGGCAAAAATGGAACAAAGCATTTCCTGAGCTAATTGAAGAAGGCGAAGGCGGTGGACATAAAGCAGCACCTAAAGTTGAAGCATCAGGTGGTTGTGGCGGTTAATGAAATGCTTAAATGAAAATTTAAAACTTTGGGCACTAAATAGAGTTCTTCAATAAAGTCTGAAAAAAATTATAAATCACAAATGACAAGCACTAAAATTCAAACGACCGAAGGAAGTTCGTATGGATAAATTCCAATGTTCAATCCCGAAAACTTTCGGGACAATGACAAAAATAGTTTCAAGTTGTTTGATTATTTAATAATTGATTTTTGGAATTTATTTGTTATTTGATTTTTTGTTATTTGGTGCTTTGATTTTGAAATTGTTTGATTTTATAGATAGACTCTAAGTAGATATAAGAATAATAATTAATAATAAAATAAAAAAATTATGTCAAAAATGTGTATGGGGCTTTTTTCAGGTAGCCTTGATAAATTAACAGCAGCAGGTGTAATCCTTAGTGGTGCTGCCGCAGATGATATGGATGTTGAAGTATTTGTTTTATTACAAGGTGCTCGGGCATTCATTAAAGGAAACGAAAATAAAATTGATAATGTGGCTGAAGCTACACATTTAAAAGACGAATTCGTTAAATCACTTGAAACATTGAATGTTCCAAGCTGGTACGAATTTTTCGAGATGGCTAAAGAAATGACAAATGTAAAAATTTATATTTGTAGCCTTGCCGGAAAAATATGGGGTGGTGAAAAAATGGAAGATTTCAACGACTTGGTTGATGATATTATCGGAATAGGTGAATATATAACTGCTGCTGAAGAAGCTGATATACACATGTTTGTATAAGCAGGTATTATCACTAAATTTTTAATTTCGTTCTTTGAAATATTTTAAATTAGATTTGTTAAATGGTTGAAGTTTAAATATCAAAAATTAAAGATGTAAAATATTAGATTATCCCTTTTCACTAATATTTATTAATCTTTCTTCTTTTAGAATTTTGATTTTCTTATTTTTAATTTTGATTATTCCTTCTTTCTGAAAGTCATTAATAATACGGCTTACACTCTCGCGAGTGGTGTCAATATAGTTGCCGAATTCTTCTCTTGTAAGCGGAAGAATAAATTCTTTATCATCATATATATCATGATAAAAGAACAATAAAGCATCTGCAACACGACCGGTGATTTGTTTTTGAGTTCTATTTAAACATCTGAAAAACGAGTCAATTTCGTTTTTGCACAATTCAGTAATTATTTGATAAGCAAATACTCCGTTTTTATAAATAAAATGTTTAAAAACTTCAAGATCAATAAAACAAACTTTACAATTTTCTAAAGCTGTTGCCGAATATTTATTTACTTTTTCATTAAATGTAGTAGGCAAACCTAAAAACGCTGAAGCTTTTGTAATCTTTGTTATTTGTTCATTTTTAGGACCTAAAATATGGACTTTTACTAATCCACTTTTCAGATATATAATATTTGAAGAAAAAGAAGATTCCTTGAAAATTTTTTCACCTTTTTTAAATTCGACATGAGCACAATTATGAGATAGTTCTTCTATTTCGCCCTTGCTTAAAAATTTAGTTGCTGATGATTTAAAGTTGCAATCTATACAATTCATAATCCCATTATAAATTAATTATTTGCAAATCTAATATTTAAATGTGATATAAATCACATTTAACAATACATTTATTCATGTTATTTTTAAATATGGCATGAATTATTTTTTTTCCTTTGTTGTTAATTAATTAACACTAAAAAAGACTATGGAAAATAAAAGTATGTGTCTTGCACTTTTCTCAGGAAGTGTTGACAAATTAACAGCAGCAGGAGTAATACTTAGCGGTGCAGCAGCCGATGATATGGATGTAGATATTTATGTTCTTCTACAAGCAGCAAGAGCATTTAAAAAAGATATTGCAGATGATTCAAGCAAATTAGCAATGGCTGAAAATGTTGATTTAAAAGAAGAATTTTTAACTTCTCTGAAAAAACTAAATGTTAAAACATGGGTTGAATTTTTTAAAGAAGCAAAAGAAATTACTAATGTAAAAATACATATTTGTGGATTAGCAGGAAAAATTTGGGATGGTGAAAAACTTGAAGACTTCATTGATCTTGCTGATGATATTGTAGGTATAAGTGAATATATAACTGCAACACAAGAAGCAGATGTAAACTTATTTATTTAATAACACTAAAAAATATAAAATTATGACACAAGAAGAATTACAAGCCTTAACTGTAAGTAAATCAGTTGATGCAAGAGGTACAGCATGTCCGGGACCACTATTGGAAGCAAAAAAAGCAATTGGAACTATTGGCTCAGGAGATATTATGGAAATTCTTTCAGCCGATGAAGGTACAAAAAGAGATATTCCAAAATGGGCTAATAAAAAAGGTCATGAATATCTTGGTACTGTTGAAGATTCAGGTTTCTTTAAAATCTATCTAAAAAAAGGTTAATAGATATGGAGAAAAATAAAACTGCTCCAAAAATTCTAGTATTTTCTACGGAAAAAATTTCAGATCCCGCTATTGATTTAGCGGGTCTTCTGAAAAAACACTA
>JAIORY010000177.1 GCA_021107915.1 Bacteroidales bacterium
GATAAATTGCAATAATTGCCATCAATAGTATTACTACTCCTAAAATACCGGCAATTATTATATATATGTTCGTCATGTTATTTGGTTATTTTAGCATTTAATCATTAATTTAATTATCCACCAGTTTATCAGTTACAGATATTTTTGTTAATGGTGATTTAATATAATGTGCTGCCCTTGCAAGTACATGAGATGAAACAGGATTAGTGATCAAGATAAAAATCATCAGTAACAAAATTTTCCCGAACCAATCGGTATTCATCAAAGCAATTCCGAGAAGTGTAAGAATTGTACCCAAAGTTGATGCTTTGGTTCCTGTTTGAATTCTATTGTAAATGTCCGGCATCCGTACTAAACCCAACGAACCGAGAAACAAAAATATCGAACCGATTAAAGTTATTATCGCTCCTGTTATTTCTAATGTATTTTCCATAAATTAAAATTTATAAGCCTTTTTCAAAATATCTTGCAATAATGATAACTACAAGAAAACTCAGTAAACCATAAACCAAAGCCACATCAAGGTAAATTGCTCTACCCGAAATATGTGATATAATTACAATCAATGCAATGGAAATAATGGTTAGTACATCAAAAGATATAATTCTGTCGATAGTGGTGTTACCTTTAATAAAACGCACTAAGGATAAAATAATAGCCAATCCGATAAAGATTAAAGAAATATATAATAAAATATTAACCATAAATTACCTCCAGATATTTTTCAAATTTTTGAACTATTTGTTTTGTAGCTTCATTAATATCATCGTTTCTCACATCAATCCAATGAATATATAATCTATCTTCTTTCATTTCTATTGTTAATGTGCCGGGTGTTAATGTGATTGAATTTGCCAGAATAATTCTTCCAATCTTTGATTTTAGTTTTGTTTTTACTTCAACAATTCCGGGCTTGATTGGAAGAGAAGGAGTGAGTACTCTTCGGGCAACATCAAAATTCGACTTGATTAATTCAACGATAAAAATAAAGAAATAGATAATAAAATAGAAAAACGCTTTCGGAGTGAATTTAATATTCGAAAAAACATCACATTTTTTACAAAATATATAAGCTAATAAAACAGAAATTATTATTCCTGATATTATTGTTATTATTTCGAGGTTGCCATTTAGTAAAAGCCATGTTACCATTAAAATGATAAATGAAATTGAAAGATTTTTTATATTCATCTAATTTGAAGGGTTTAAATTCCAGTTACAAAATTAATTATATTTTACAATATTTGATTGCTTGATAAATATCTAATTGCTAATAATAATTGCAAAATTTTCACAAAGCAAAAATACACAAACATATATATTTATATATATCAGTATTACAATTTATTAGAATGTTATTTATAAAATCTTATAAATTAGTGAATTTGAGTAAAATAATTTATTTAGAATTTTTCTAAATAAGAAAAGTGTATTAATTTTGCCAAATAATTATAAAACGAAATTTGAAACTAACTAATTGCAAAAAATATAAACTTATGAAAAAATACAAAGTATCAGAAGAATGTATTGGTTGTAGAGCCTGTGTAGAAGTTGCCGGCGATAATTTTGAGATTAACGACAATAATATGGCTTATCTTAAAAAGCAACCCGAAAATGATAATGAAGAAATTCAAAGTCAGGAAGCTCTTGATGTATGTCCTGTAAATGCGATTTCAGTTGATAATATCGAAAGAATAAATTTACCGGATGCAATTTTAGCAAGTTCTAATATTAAAGCAACATTAGATAAACATACAGGGTTAAAACAAGTGTTAATAGATTTGTCGCCAAAATTTAAACGCATGCAAAACCCTGCAATGTACAACACACTTGCTCGTTTTGCTAATTTTAATGATGCTGCAAAAATTACCGGAGTTTCGGTATGTGAAATTTTGCACACAATAAATAACTTTCTTGGTGTGGAAGACAAATTGCTGAAAAGCATGCCCGAATGTATTAAAAAAGATACAGAAGAAATTAAAAATAAAAGTGTTGCTATTGCATGGGAAGAAAGCGCAGAACGATATATTTACAACAATAATACTGTTGAAGAATTAATTCAAAAAGTTTCCGACTTAACACCACAACAAAATATTGTTATTATTTCTGTTGAAAAACCTAACGAGTTATTAAAAGTAACAAACGGACTAAATTTAATTTTCAATATTGAAAAAAACAGAGAATACAGAGTGTCAATTTTTAATCCTGAAAAAGAAGAAAAAATTCTTCCTTGGCAAGAACGAAAAGAGACTTTTGAAATTCTTGATGTAAGAACAATGACAAGCGATCCTTTTGATATCATCATTAAAAAAGCTTACGAGATTAAAGAAGATAACGGGTTTGTCCTTGTCCAGCGTTTTGAACCGATTCCTATGATTAACATGCTTTCGGAAATGGGCTATGAACACTTGACTGAGCAAAGAGAAATGGGCGAATTTTGGATGTATTTTCATAAAAAAGTGAGCGAAAATCAAAAAGACGAAGCATCCTCTTCAAAAGTTGATGTTGTAATTCAGTCTGCCACACCTGTTGCTTATCCTGTAATTATGAGGCTTCTTCAATCCGAAAAAATAAGAAAGAATATAAATATTAAGGAGCTTAAAGTTTGGGAAGAAACCGAAAAACATCTTGCCTGGATTACAAACGGAAAAGCAGATATTAGTTTTTCGGCACTTATTACAGCGGCTAAATTAAGAAATAGCGATATAAAAATACCGGCACTTTTTGTTTGGGATAATTTTGTTCTGCTGACTCGTTATGAAGCAGAAAATTTTGAAGATATTAAAGGAAAAGAAATTTATACACCTTTATTTGAAGAAGCACCGCCTGCAAAAATCACGAAATATTTAATTAAAGCAAGCGGTTTAAATCCCGATGATTTTAAATTTGTTTACGGAAAACCTTTTGGCAGACCTGAAGAAATTTATCGCGATTTTGTTACAGGGAAAGCTGATACCGTAATCCTTCGTGAACCGGAAGCCAGTTATGCTATTAAAATTATGCAGGACAGAGGCGAAGATATTTCAATCATTTCTTTCAATAAAATCTGGAATGAAATTAATCCGGGCTTTGGCAGTTTCCCTAATGCCGGTCTGGTTTTAAAAGGAGAATTTGCCAGAAAACATCCTGAATTAACAAAGGTGTTTTTAGAAGAACTAAAATCTGCAATCAACTGGGTAAACGAAAACAGAAAAGCTTCAGCAGAATTATCATTTGATATGATGCGCCAGCCTGTTGACAGGATTGAATTATTCTTAGACCGTGTGAATTTTGATTATGTAGAAGGCAAACCATTAACTGATAAAGTAAAACAGTATTTTGATATTTTAAATCAACATGATATTGTTGATATGAAAGTAGATGAGGAGTTTTTAGATATTTTTAAACTTGACATTTAATGAATTAGTTTTAATGCAAATATCAGCAAAAAGATCAAAAATAAATTTCCGAAGTTTTTTGTGGCATGCAGTATTTCTTGCATTAGCTTCAAACTTCATGGATGTTGATACAATTATTCCTTCAATGCTTATAAAAGCAGGGGGGAACTCTGTACATCTTGGTTTTTTAACGGCAATCATGTTGGGAGGATCAGGTGTTTTCCAGTTAATATTTGCTCCTATATTATCTAAAAATTCACTAAAATTAAAATACCTGCTATTGGGAATAAATCTTAGAATTGTAGCATTATTATTAATGTCTGCTATGTTCTTTTTTTCTCATTCGTTAAGAGGTGATACAATAATTTTATTGATATTTATTTTAATCTCTATATTTTCTTTTAGCGGCAGCTATTCAAATGTTTCGTACATCGACATACTTGGAAAATCAGTAAAAGAAGAAAGCAGAAAGCATTTTTTTTCAATTAAAGAAATTATTGCAAGTATTGGTATTTTTCTATCTGCAATAGTTGTCAGGGATCTTATTAAGCGATTTGAATATCCTGATAATTATTCATTTCTCTTTTTAATTGCAGGAGTTTTATTATTAATTGCTTCTTTGGGATTTTGGAATTTAAGAGAGGTTCGCTCAATAAATCCTGTTAAAAGAAATATAATTGACTTTTTTAAACTGATTCCAAATGAAATAAGAAGGAATAAAAATCTAAAATATTATTTATTGATAATAAATACTCTTGGTCTTGGAATAGGCTTTTTGCCTTTTTTAATTTTGTTTGCCAAAGAAAATTTCGATTTATCTTATGAATTAATAGGCAATTTTTTGTTATTCAGAATTATAGGCATGCTATTTGCAAGCATAATATTTTATAAATTTTCAACAAAAATTGATTATAAAGTTCTTTTGATTGTTGCTATAATTATTGGCAGTATTATACCTGTTCTTGCATTGACATTAAGTGATAATCAATTTTACTATCAATTAATTTTTATCTTATCAGGGATATTTGTTTCTCTGTTTAAAATTTCTAATAATGGTATTTTATTAGAGATTTCAACAAATGAAAATCGGACAATTTATGCCGGAATTTCCGGTGCCGGCAAAATATTTTCAACTGTTTTTCCTTTACTTGCCGGATTGTTGATATTTTATATTGGATTTACTGCGGTTTTTATTATTGTGTCTGTAATAATACTTTTAAGTTACTTTTTCGTTAAAAGATTAGATTGTAAAACAAAATTAATCAAGCATAATGGTTAAAGCCAGACCAAAACCATTTGTTTTGTATTCATTCTTACCTAATATATCGAACGGTGCATTTATCACTAAAATAAAGTGTTCTGCCCTTTCAATAGCAAGCCCTGTATTCAAAGTAAGTAAATATGAATCATCAATATTTACATTATATACTTGATAATTGTAATTAAGACCAACAATAAAATTGACTTTTTCCATTAAATAATATCCAATATCGGAGTTAATATGAAAGCCGTTAGTATGCCCGGACAAAGTAGTTTTTTTATGTTTATGATATTGTGCATCAAAATCGATACTGAATTTATCGGAAAAATCATAAGTCATAATTACTCCTCCAACATAAGCCGGTGTTACTTTATGGACAGCGTTTCTACAAACATATATTCTATTGCCCATAATTGTATTGTAGCCGGCTAATAAGCCCATACTAAATTTTCCTTCAAGAGGTAGTTTGTATTTTGCTCCAAAATTGACTTCGCTAACGTCAATAGGGAGAGTTATTCCAATTTCCAGATTTTTCATCAAACCATAACTAAAACGAAAGCCTAAAAATGAAAATTTCATTGTAGAATCAGAAGTCGAAAATAATGGCTGTCGATTTCCATTGTTATCGAAAGAATAATTTGACAATGCATAACTAAAAAACGGTTCGAATTCAATGGTTCCTTCAGGAACTGTTGCAGTTGTGAGGGTTCCTAATTTAGAAGCAGATAAACCACTAACCTGTGCAAAAATAGAACTTGTTGCGAAAAGTAAACTTAAAGTTATTATTATCTTCATCTGTTTATATTTTTACAGTTAGTTATTTATATCAGAGAAATTGGAAATTAAAAATTAGAAATTGAGCAATCAAAATGAGTTTTTCTAAATTTCAAATTTCGTTTGATAATAATTTTATATATGACACACTTGATACTAAAAACTTGCGATTGTTTATACTTTTCTTAAAGCCACTATATAAAGAATGGCAGAATACAGCATTGCCAAACCAATTCCAAGGTAAATTGGAAAGAGAACATATTTTGGAATAAAAGGCGCACTTCGTAAACCTATGCCAATAATAATCATTAATACGATTAACAATTTATCTTTCATAATATGAAATTCCCAAATGCTAATGTTTGCTTGTGTAAATGATTGAATGCGTTTAATATTGTTAAGAGTAAGTTTTTTAAAAATAAAATAGATTTTAATAATAGATAAAAGTAGGGCTGCTATTATTCCAATTACAAGTTGTGTGCTTGTCATTAATTCTATCCAGCTAATAGCTCTTGTCGATAGAATTATACTTGCAGTAAACCAAATTATTCCGGCAATCAAAATCAAAACATTTTTATGAACTTTTAGCATTTTAACTTGATTAATTTACAAACTTAAAATCTGGTCAAATTTCGGGATATTTTTTTTAGAAAAAAATATTCTCTGAATATTTTTAGTCAGGTTTTAAATTTTCAAAACTTTCCATTTATAAATGTTATATATTCTTTTTGTAAAACATCTTTATTTCCAAATTTCAAAAAATTCTTTGTTCCTCCGTCTTCACTAATAATTTTCAATATTCTGTCGTCTGATTTATAAAAAGTAGATCCAAAAATTATTTTAATGTTTTTGTATTCCAAAATTTCCGGAGTCATAATTGAAGAAGGTCCAATCATAAAAATATCACAATTATCATTTGTTGCATTTATGGAGTCTAAAAAAGAATTATTAAAAATTGAGGTTGAAGTTAAAATTACTGCATCTGCATCTTGTAAAAGATTTTTTTGTTCAGAAATAGGAGTTAAAATCGGGTCTTCTTTCTGAAAATCAAAAATGCTGATTGGAATATTTAATTCATGAAACCGATTTACAACAGGTTTTATAAAACCGAGCATTACAACTTTTTTATATTTTCTAAAATCAACGGCATCAAAAATATTAATATCACTATTTGAACTATGCGAATAATTAAGCAAAGCGTTAAAATAAGCATTTAAGACAATGCGATGTGAGAAATTTTTCAAATCAAGGTTTGAATAATTTTTTATTGCCGGATCAATTTTATGCCCTAAATTTGCACAAACCCCGATATTACCGTTTTTTAAAAGCACAGCAGT
>JAIORY010000303.1 GCA_021107915.1 Bacteroidales bacterium
TTTACTGCATACATAATAATATCATCATGATCAAAAGCCAAAGCCGGAATTTTATTTACAGGAAACCATTTAGCGTTTGAAGCATCATCACCTGCATGTACTTTGTTTTCACTTGTATTTGTAATTCCCCAATATATCACCGAAACCGTTCTCCCTCGTGGATCTCTGCCAATTGTTCCCACCGTTATTAGCTGCTTTAATTCAATTCCCGAAATATTGGTTTCTTCTTTTAGCTCTCGAGCTGCAGCAAAATGAAGCTCTTCGTTCATATCAACAAAACCACCCGGGAAAGCCCATTTCCCTGAGTAAGGAGAATTTTTTCGTTTTATTAATAGTATTTCAAATCCAATTTCTGTTTTTTGAAAAATAATGCAATCGACTGTTAATGCAGGACGAGGATATTTATAATTGTATGACATATACTGCAAAGTTAAAAATAATAATAAAAAAACTCCCTATCAAGGGAGCTTTTTATAATCAACAATTATTAACCAAAATTATTATTGAGTGTTTATTATGAAAAATTTATATTTATGCTTGAGTTTATTATTTCAGTACTTTTATTTTCAGTTTTATTAATGATGCTATCAGCCAAATTCTGAGTTAAATTTTCAATTTGTTCACAATTACAGTTGTTATACTTTGATTGAATTTCATTGCAATTTCTTTCGTGTCAAAAGGAATATCATTTATTTCATTTTCATTTTCGTATTGTAGAACAAGATGATCAAAATAAATCTCTTCAATATTAAAAGGGATATCATTAATATATTCTTCTTCTTCAATTCTAAATTCAGGGGTAACTAAACTGTTTTGAAAATTTGAAACAACTTCTTCTGTATCAAAAGGAATGTCGTTAATATATTTTTCTTCTTCTAACTTATTATTCAAGTTATTAGAAAATGAGAACTGAACGAAAAAAGTTAAAACTAATGCGAGTGTAATAACTATTGTTTTCATTTTTTTTATTGTTTTGTTTTTTTATATTTGATTATAACTATAGCTAATATCGTGCCAATTTTGTAATACGCTGTTATGCTGAATATATGACAGGGTATATCTTAAAAAATATGTTCGTTTTTTTTACATATTCGTTCATGTCCGAACATTATTTTGGTGTATGTTTTTAAGCAAGAAAATTTGAATAAATATTAAAAATAGCATTGAAACCAAAAGAGTTTTCGTGTTCATCATTTCATTAATGAACTTATTCGTTACCACATTTTTTCTCACCAATAATTTTTCTGTACTTTTGCAGTTCTTTTTTTATAAATATTAAATAATAAATACTATGACAAAAAAATTAGTGATCCTTGCAATTTTGTTTGGATTTTCTTTAACAGCTTTTACCGGTCCAATTTCCGACCTTATCAAAAATTCCGGTAACAGCACAGATTATCCAAATTCAGACATACTGATGATCTTCGACAGTACAAATGTTGATGTACAGGAATCAGGTCTAAGTTATGTAAACACACATAAGCTTTTTAAAATCCTTACTACACAAGGTGCCAAAAAAAATAACGTAATAAAATACGGTTACGACCCACTTTCAGCTTATGTCGAAATTCAAAGAGTAAAAATTTATCGTAAAAACGGAAAAGTTAAAGAAATCAATCCTTCGCTTGTTATGGATTATCCGGCTCCTGCCAGAATGATTTATTGGGGTGCACGCGAAAAAATGATAGAAATAGGACGACTTGAACCCGGTGATGCAGTTGAAGTTTTCCTTTTCAAAAAAGGATATACTTATGCTTTACTTCAGGAAGAAGTCGATGAAGATGAACGATATATTCCTCCTATGCGCGGACATTATTATGATATTGTTCCTTTTTGGAGTAGCAATCCTATTTTGAAAAAAGTTTATAAAGTTGCCATTCCTGCCGACAAAACTGTTCAATATGAATTTTATAATGGTGAAGCTCAGTCTTCGATGGTTTTAAAAGACGGTAAAAAAATATTTACTTTTATGAAAAGTGATATTTTACCTATTAAACGTGAACCCGGAATGGTTGCTTATTCGGATATGGCTCCAAAATTATTATTGTCAACCAGTCCCGACTGGCAAGCAAAATCATTATGGTTTTATGGTGTAAATGAAGATTTTGGAAGTTTTGAAACTACTCCTGATATCGATAAAAAAGTTGCGGAGATAGTAAAAGATGCCAAAACCGAAATGGATTCTATCAGTCTGCTCACTCACTGGGTAGCCGATGAAATAAGATATTCCGGTATATCGATGGGCGAAGGCGAAGGATACACCCTTCATACCGGAGAAATGAATTTTACAGATCGCTGCGGTGTATGTAAAGATAAAGCCGGAATGCTTATCACAATGCTTCGTGCTGCCGGATTTGAATCCTACCCTGCAATGACAATGGCAGGTTCAAGAATCGATTATATCCCCGCCGACCAGTTTAACCACAGTGTTACAATTGTTAAACTTGCTAATGGAAAATATAAATTACTTGATCCAACTTGGGTTCCATTTCTTAGAGAACTTTGGTCGAGTGCCGAGCAACAACAAAATTATCTCATGGGTGTTCCCGAAGGTGCCGATCTTAAAATCACTCCGATTTCTGCTCCCGAAAATCATTATTTTAAAATTCGTGGAAACACTAAAATTCTTACCGATGGAACAATAGAAGGTGAATTTTCACTCACTGCCGAAGGACAATCAGATGCTGCAATCCGCAGAATGTTTACAAGCGGATATCGCACCGAATGGGATAAAAATCTTGAAAAAGAACTTCTTAGAATTTCTCCTCAGGCTCAAATCCTCGAAATGAATTACGGTAATCCTATTGATTATAAATCAGGTCCTATTTTAATAACTATTAAATTTATTATCCCTGATTATGCTCTTGTTACTGATGAAGAAATTATTTTCAAACCATTTATTGCTTCAAATCTTTTTAAAAGAGGAATGTCGCATCTTTATTCTAATCATAATTTTAAAGACCGTAAATATTCTTTCCGCGACAGATGCTCGCGATATGTAGAGTTATTCGAATCAATTGAAATCCCTGCAAATACTCAATGTATCAAAGAAGAAACAACAAACTCATTCGGAAATGAAATTATTTCTTACAATAGCAGTTTCGGACAAGGTGGTCAAACAATAAAATATTTTGAGAAAATAAAACTCGGAAAGCGAATTTATGATGCCGATGAATGGCCATTGTACAGCAAGGCTGTTAAGTTTCAAAAAGATTTTGCTAATGAACCAATTATTTTAAAAATCAATAAAACTCAGAAAAATGAAAAATAGAATATTAAAATATATATTAATATTAGTTTTCGGGATATTTTCAGGAAATTTAGTCCATGCTCAGGATTATCAATCAGAAGCTACTTATTTAAAATTAGTCAAAGAATACCAACTTAACAAGGATGGTAGTTTTGATTTTAATTATTCTAAACAATTTAAACTAAACTCATATTACGCAATTAACCGCCTTTATGGAGAAACTTTTATTATTTACAATCCCAAATATCAGGATTTAAAAATCAATGAAGCATACACAATTATGGCTGACGGGAAAAAAGTAGTAAC
The DNA here is from genome assembly GCA_021107915.1 of Bacteroidales bacterium. Lineage (GTDB taxonomy): Bacteria > Bacteroidota > Bacteroidia > Bacteroidales > JAIORY01 > JAIORY01. The sequence continues at coordinate 3,557 of JAIORY010000303.1, forward strand.
TCCTGAGAATGCATTTAATGAAGTGCTTCCAAGATATGCTGCCAATGCCCCTGCTTTTAACCATCTCAGAGAAATGGTGGTTACTCACACAGGGCTCGAACGAAACGCAATAATAAATCTTGATTATACAATTCACAGTTCTAAAGATTTTTTACCAGATTTTTTTGGTAAAGAAATATTAACCGAATCAGCTCCAGTAAATGAAATGATCTTCAGAATAAAAGTTCCTGCTGATAAAACTTTACAATTTAAAACACTAAATATCAGAACCAGTCCTGAAATTACAGATGAAAATGGACTGAAAGTTTATACATGGACTTTCAAAAATCTTCAGGCACGTTCTCATGATCGTCTTCGCCCTGCTAATAATTTTTTCCTTCCCGGAATTATTTTTAGTACTGCAAAAGACCTTCATCGTGTTTATGATAAATTTATTGATAACAAATCATTTTATTATATCAGCAACAAAGCTATGACAGCGATTGTGGACGATATGCTTGCCAAAGAAAAAGATCAGATGAAAATTATTCTTGATCTGCAAAAACTTGTTGTTAGTGATATAAATTACTGGCATGTACCTCTCGAAATGACTGCTTACAAATGCCGCAAAGCTGTTGAAGTTTGGAACACTAACGGTGGAACCGCTCTTGAAAAAACTATGCTTTTAACAACTATGCTTATTAAAGCAGGTATTAGAGCAGTACCTGTAGCTGTTATTCCTGATAAATTTTATGATCCTGCAATTGGCTGTCTTGAAACCTTTGATAACTTTCTTATTCAGGTTAACCCCAAAAAACAAGAGCAAATTTATATCTCAGCATTACAACTCAACGATCACAATTTGAAATATGATCTTTCCGGAATGACTTTATTAACCCTTGATCCTGCAATAGAAAGCTTGAAAACTTATAAATGCGAACCATCTGAAAATAAAATTGTATTTGAGTGCGATTTAAATATTGAAAGTACAAATAAAATTTCGGGTGAAGCAACAATTAAACTTTCGGGAAATTCAAATCCGTATATAAATCTCTTTAAGAACGACAAAAAAGCAGAAAATTTTATTTCATCTGTTAAGGTTATTGATTTTGACATCAAAAAACTAAAAATGGATTATTCTAAAATAGATTATACAATTGAAATAAATGATCCGTTTGAGAAACACGATAACTATTACTTTTTGAATATTCCACAAATTAAGGAAGGTTCAGGAAGTTGGTATTTACCTCTGCTTACTGAAAATCGTTCAGCAAACATTGAAATTCCTTTTACCATCAACGAAAGTTATGAATATTCATTTGTGATTCCAAAAGGTTTTTCGGTAGTAAATCCTGTTAACAAAGTCGAAATAACAAATGATTTGGGAAGTGTTTATCTCGAAATCAAAAAGAATAAGGATAAATTGAAAATCATCAGAAAAATCGTTTTAAACAATAAAATAATTGATCTGAATAAATATGATGATTTTAAAGAATTAATAAAAGCCTGGAAAAACAAGAAATACAGGCAGTTGATTGTGAAGGAATAAAAGAATGATAAAATGATAGGTTGCTAACCTTTTTTGGGTTAGTAACCTTTTTTTTCACAAAAAAATTGGCAACCAATCATCAGAGGTTTGATTTTCTAAACTTATAAAAATGAACTGGTTCATATTTTGGATAATAATCTATCTCGTAGTAATTATTTATCTTACTATCCGGCATGTCCGGTCAACCGACCTTGAGAATTATTTGGTAAATAACCGCAAAACAAGAACACTTCCTTTGGTATTCACTACTCTGGCAACATTTGTTGGAGGAGGAACTTCTTTTGGTTTAATGGCTATGGGATACGAATCCGGTTTTGCTGCCGTGGGTATTGGAGTGGCTTATGTAATTGGTTTCTTTATTCTTGCGCATTTTGCTCCCAGAATCAGAAAATACGGTGCCGACAAAAACATTTATTCTTTCCCACAATTCCTTAACGAGAAATATATCAAAAATCAAAGCTCCACATTTTCAAAATTATTTTCTTCCACGGTAAGTGGAGTAAATATTTTTATTTTCTTTTTTCTGCTTGCAGCTCAATTTGTTGCAATGGCTTCATTACTGAAATTTTCCTTCGATATTGGTTTCCAAACCGCAGCAATAATCTCATGTCTTGTTGTAATTTCTTATACTGCTTTTGCAGGATTGTCAGGGGTTATAATTACTGATATGCTTCAGTTTGTTGTTATTTTGATAATGATATTTTTGATATTTATTCCGGGAGTTCTTGCCGACACGGCGTCATTTCAATCCTTATCCGAACTACCGAAAGAAATGCTTAACGGAACTTCTTATGGAGTAGTTTTTCTTTTGGCACTTCCGGTGTTTTTCGCTCCTTCGGTAATTGTGAGAATGGATATCTGGCAAAGAATTCTGGCATCAAAAAATGAAAAAACTGCCAGGCGGGTAAGCATTATTTCCGGTCTTGGTATGCTTCCGTTTTATTTTCTTTTTCCCCTTGTCGGGATGGCAATAAAAATAACAATGCAAGACGGGATAGACCCAAAGGATATTCCATATTTATTTCTCGACAGACATTGTACTGCCGGATTACTCGGTTTTGCCGTTGTTGGATTATTGTCGGCATTAATGTCTTCGGGCGATAGTTTTTTAAATATTATTTCTATTTCGGCAGTTAAAGATTTCCTTGGATGGAAAAAACATGATTCTTCAAAAAAAGTTATTCAAAAAAGAATTCGAATAGTAACATTTATCTTTGGAGTTATTGCTCTTTTTATGGCTTTAAACTTTCCGAAAATCGTTGATCTGATGATTATCGGTCTGGCAACTATTGTAATTTTTGTTCCTGTAACTTTTTTAGCTTTGATAAAAAAAGATGTAGTTGAACATAAAAAGGCAGCCTTGGCAAGCATCCTTAGCGGGTTTTTTGTAAATTTGGGATTCTTTATCTATGGAGTTTTCAGCCCCGAACAATTCCAGGCAAAATCATC
>JAIORY010000163.1 GCA_021107915.1 Bacteroidales bacterium
ATTTTACATTTTACATTTTACATTTTACATTTTACATTTTAAAATGTATTATACAAAGATAATACATTTCAATAAATCAAATTATCTTATATAATCAATTTTTTAATTGAAATTGTTAGCTGAATATTATAGAAAGGCAGGTGAGAAGATAACCATTAATCAGGGGTAACACAAAAACAAGCAGTATTTTTCAAAAAACCTTCACCATTTTCACAGAAATAATTATTTTTGCCAATCGAATATCAAAAATTAAAAAAAATAAAATGAAAAAAAATATAACATTAATATCCATTGTTTTTCTGTTAGTTGCTTTAGTATCTTGTAATAATTCATCCGAAAATGATACATCAAATAATCAAAACGTATTATCGGTAAGTGAATCAACTCATGATGCAGATAATTATAAACTTGATGATTCATTAAGTTATATGGAAATGATTACTGAAAAAGATGATGTTTTTAAGATCAAATTTGTTGTAGGAAATTTTAAGGTTAAAGAAGACAGGTTATTATCAGGAAAGATGTTTTTGGATATGAAGTCTGTTGATCCTGAAGCAAAGCCTATTAACAAAGCATTTATTGCAAAGGAATATATGAATGTAAAATATTTTCCTCAGGCAGTTCTTAATATTATAAAAGTTGAAGAGTTTAATGATAAAAAACCATTGTTCGGATTTCGCCCAACGCATAAAGTTACTGCTTTATTAATGTTCAAAGGTGTTAGTAAACAAATATTTATTCCTGTAAAAATAAAAATATCAGATGGCGAACTTAAAATGTCAAGCCCCGAAATTGATTTTAAAGGTTCGAAGTGGAATATTGGTACCGACCGTAATAAAATGTTAGAAAATACTAAAATACAATTAGATGTCTTAGCATTTAAAAAATAATTTGAGAAAACAAAATTTATAATTTATTTTTAACTTTAACAGAATATTTTTCTATCTCCATAAATCCGCAAATAAAATATATAAATAGCCGCGAATGCGCGAATAACCATAAAATGAAACTTATTTTACTTAACCCAAATGAGTGAAGTAAAATTCGCGTAAATTCGCGATATTAGCGGCTAACAAAAAAATGCTTGCGGATTTATGGTATCTACTCTTTGTAATTCCGGATTTAAGAATACTCAAATTACCACTAATTTTTAAATTTAAGTTTTGTAGATAATCATTAGGAAATATGTGAAGTTCTTTATATATTGCGAAAATTAATCAAAATAATTTTTACATTTATATAAAAAGAAAAAATGAAAATTTATAAAACTATTTATCGTCTCTTTGGCTTAAGTTTGATATTATTTATTAATGTTTCAATTTTTGCACAAACAACAGAGTTTTTATGTGTTACTCCTGTTTCAGGATCAAAATATCTTAATCCTGAACAAAATATAATTTTAAAAACGGATTTAGCTTTTAAGGACACATCTATTCAAACTTCACTTTTTCAAATCAATGGATCGAAAAGTGGGTTTATTGATTTTAGAACTATTCTTTCTGCCGATTTAAAAACACTTATTCTTAAACCAAATAGAAGTTTTGTTTTTGGTGAAAAAATAACTGTTAAAATTTTTGAAGGATTAAAAACAGTTGATGGGAGTAGTTTTTCAGGAAAGGAATTTTACTTTTATATTAAGGAGCAGGATAACTTACAATTTATTAAGGATTATTATCAAGGCGAAAAAAACAAATATTTTTCCGGTAATTCAAAAAAAGAAGGAAAATTACCAAATAAGGAAAGAATAAAAAGCCTGGATTTACCTATTGACTTTCCGCTTCCTACTTTTGTTTTAGGCGATAATTTGGATGATAATTATATTTTTATGGATCTTTCAAATCGCCAACATCCGGTTTACAGTCCTTATCATGCAATTTTCGATAAATATGGTACACCAATTTATTATCAGAGGACAAGTGCAAATCATATGAATTTTTATGTTTTACCAAATGGTTTACTTACCTACTCTTCAAATTCTCAGCTAAATCCTGAAAATGAAAAATATTATTTAATGGACAGTTCGTATGTAGTTATTGATTCGGTTGAAACAGGAAATGGTTACATTGTCGATTTTCATGATATGCGACAAATGAGCAATGGTCATTATTTAATGATGTCGTATGATCCTCAGGTAGTTAATATGAGTTTGATTGTCCCCGGTGGTCAACAAAATGCAATTGTAACAGGTTTGATTATTCAGGAAGTTGACTTGGATCAAAACGTGTATTTTCAATGGCGTAGTTGGGATCATTTTGAAATTACAGATGCAACCTATGATATAAATTTAACAGCAAATAAAATTGATTATGTTCATGGTAATGCTCTTGAATTTGATCTTGATTCTAATATTTTACTTTCATCCAGAAATATGGATGAGATTACAAAAATTGATTATCCGACAGGAGAAATTATTTGGAGATTTGGTCGTAACTGTGAAAATAATCAATTTGTAATTAATAATGATCCTTATGGTTTTTCACATCAGCATGATATCAGGGTTTTGGAAAATGGAAATTATACACTGTTTGATAATGGCAATCTTCATTCCCCACCTTTTTCACAAGCAATGGAATATAATGTTAATGAAAATACAATGCAAGTTGATTTGGTATGGAGTTATCGTTATACTCCTGATATTTTTGCTCATGCAACAGGAAGTTTTAGAGTACAGGAAAATGGGAAAAGACTTATTGGTTGGGGTATTAATATGCCATTAGCTTCAACAGAATTAAACTCTGATACAACAATTTCTACAGATATTTACTTGCCTATGAATGTTACTTGTTATCGTACTTTAAAATTTGATTGGGAAACCAATAAGTTTTATTCTGATAATAAGATGTCTTTTGGAAATTATGCAGGCTACTCAACAGGTAAAGAGTTATTATTATATATTACTAATAATTCTGATCATGAAATTAATATTACAAGTACACATAATTACTTACCGGAATTTTATCTCAGTACCAATCTTCCACTAAATATTTCTCCTAATACAAGTAATATATTAAAATTGGTTTTTGAACCTACTGAAGAAGGGTCATTTGTTGATCTTTTAACCATTAATTATGATAATGCTGATAATACAAGACGTATAGCCCGTCAGGTCGAATTATTCGGAACTTTGAACAATGAAATTCCATCAGTTTTCTTTGATCCTGAAAATGGTAGTGTTAATGTTGATCCCGAATCAGAGTTGATAGTTACGTTTGATGAACCTGTAAGGAAAATTTGGGGTGCGGCAATTCAGAATACAGATATTCCAATAATATTTGAATTGAGAGAAGATAATAATGTAGGAGATGAAGTAAGTTTTACCGGTATAATTTCTGAAGATAAAATGCAAATTACAATATTCCCAACCACTACTTTAAAAAATGATCAACAATATTATCTTGAATTACATGAAAACAGAGTTGAAGATTTTGACGGAAATATTATTAATTATGAGGAGGTATGTTATTTTACAACCGGAAATATAACAACTGTAGAAGAGATGAATAATGATTATGTTATAATTACTCCTAATCCGTTTTCTGAATTTACTTCAATATTAATTAATAATAAAAATAATTTAGAAGTAAAATTAGATATTTATGATTTAATTGGAAACCTTGTTATTCAAGATAAATTTAATGGAGATATTTATCAATTATCATCAGAGAAACTTGTTAAAGGTGTTTACTTACTGAAAATTTCTTCAGATAAAATATATATTAAGAAATTGGTTGTTCAATAATAAACCCACCTATTCACAGATTAATTAAAATCCTGTGAATAGGTGGCAAATTTATTTTTTTCTTTCATGATGATTTATATTTTTGTATAATGTTGATAAAAAAAATAGTTAGCACAATTGAAATGCCATGGATTTTAATTCCGGGTTTGTAACTTTACTTTACTACCTTTCGTTTTTTATTCTTAAACATAATTTATAAACATTAAAATTTTTTATTGATATGAGTAATGTAATTGTATTAGGTGCAGGTATGGTGGGAAGTGCTATGGCAATAGATATGGCAAAAACCCATAATGTAACACAAACTGATTTATGTCAGAGTGTATTAAATAAATTAAAATTAAAACATAACAATTTATCAATTCAACAGTTAGATGTAACTAATAAAATAGAGCTACAAAGCACCATAAAGCAATATGATTTGGTAATATGTGCTGTGCCGGGATTTTTAGGTTTCGAAACATTAAAAGCTGTTATTGAGGCAGGAAAGAATGTAATAGATATTTCATTTTTTCCTGAAAACTCTTTAGAGTTGGATGCTTTGGCAAAAGAGAAAAACGTAACTGCAATAGTAGATTGTGGTGTTGCCCCGGGAATGGATAATATAATATTAGGTTACTATAACGAGAAAATGAGGCTAAGCGACTTTGAGTGTTTGGTTGGAGGATTGCCTAAAATTAAAAAGTGGCCTTTTTGCTATAAGGCTCCTTTCTCCCCAATTGATGTAATTGAGGAATACACCCGACCTGCAAGGTATGTAGAACATGGAGAGATAGTAATTCGTGAACCATTAACTGATTGTGATTATGTAGAGTTTGATAATGTTGGAACTTTAGAATCTTTTAACTCGGATGGTTTGAGATCAATAATTTACACTATGCCCCATATTCCTAACATGAAAGAAAAAACCTTACGTTATCCCAGACATGTGGAATATGTGAGAGCATTAAAAGAAAGTGGTTTTTTTAGTAAGGAAAAAGTAGATGTTAACGGTAAGCAAGTTTCTCCTTTAGATTTTACAAGTAAAATTCTTATTAACGAATGGAAATTAGGTGAAACAGAAAAAGAATTAACCGTGTTGAGAGTTACATTAAAAGGAGAAAATGCCGATGGACAAAAAGAGGAGATAGTTTATAATATGCATGATGAATATTGTGAGGATACCGGCACATCATCTATGGCAAGAACAACAGCTTATACTGCTACAGCAGCAGCTAATTTATTTTTAGATGGTTTGTTTTCAGAAAAAGGGGTTTTTCCACCCGAATTACTTGGTAAGCATAAAGCTTGTTTTAACTATGTCTTAAAATATTTAGAAGAAAGAAATATTCATTATATTAAAAGTTCACGATTAATTCAGGATTCTGTCTTTCAAGTTTAGGTTTCCTATCGAAATAATGAGTTCAAGGACACAAAGAAAATTTCCAAAATTCAAATTGCTTGCGTTTCAGTATTTGCTGGAAAAATTAAACATCCTTGAAATGATCAGTCCAAATAAGAAAAACCCTATGCCAATAAACATTATAACAAAATCGTACCAGGAAATATATTTGCACGGAATCTGTTGATGGTTATGACGTTCTAATAAAAAATTAAATCTTTCAGATGGTAAGTATCTAAGGACAATAGTATCGCCAACATTGCCACAAATGTACCAGTTGCAATCTAACTTATTTTGTTCGTAATTTCCACAGTCAAAATCAATAATTACCTCTTCTCCTTTTGAGTTGATATAGCTACATTCAATTTTTGATCTGTAATAGTTACCATAAATTTTTCTTTCTTGATAATCGATTATTTTTGCTTCAACTACTACTGCATTGTTTTGAAAATAAATCAAAGTTGCCATATCTTTAATCCAGTTCAGAAAAAACACAATTCCAATAATTGAAATAAGACGACCTATATTTTTTATCATAAAATTAGAATTTTCTATTTGAAATTATCATTAATGAAACTTGGTGCAATTTTTTTTGTGTGTATTCAATTAAAATGACAAATATAGTGAAAATAGTTTGCAAATATGTTATGGCAATTCCTTACTAAATATTATTTTGATGTGCTGGGAATAAAATAATATTTAGCCTCTAAGTACTTTTTTAGTTTATCTTTTCCTAAAATGTTCATTCTTTTTATCTCCTCCATACATTAATAATATCAAATGATTTTCAAAGCCATCAGTACAGGATAAACTAAACCGGCTATTAAAATGAAGGTAATAAATGGTCTGTTCACATTTTGCCATCTATAATTCTTATTTTTGACTGCATTAATTCCATGATTGATTGCTGAAAAAAAGAAAAAGAATATGAATGTGAAAAGTATGGTTAACTCAGCCTTTATTCCCCAATTGCATAAATATACAACAACCGCAATTACTGCATAAGATAACAATGCAATAGCTGATTGACGCTGATAATTGCTGCCAACTTCAAATCCTTTAAGTTCCGCAGACTTCTTTGCAAAAAAGATACCTTCCAAGCCAGATATACCAGCCACTGCAACAATAATAACAGGTATCATAAAATGTAATTGGGCGATAGGATTGTATGTTTCTGCAAAGCCAATTTGATAGCCCCAATAAAATGCAACTGTCACACCCGTAATCCTTAAAATGTCTAATAATTTTAATAAATATTTCATAATTTTTCCTTTAAATATTAAATAATTACTTGGTTTTTATATGCTTAGATGTTGGCGTTTCGCTTTTCATTTTTTCGTTGTGTGCTGCCCCTTTTTGCCGTTTTTTCTTTAG
>JAIORY010000204.1 GCA_021107915.1 Bacteroidales bacterium
GAAGGAGGTCGGGATTTCAGGTTTAAAGTTGAAAAAAAAGAAATAATTCAAACAATTTTGATTTTACAGATAGGTTGGTAACCTTTTTTTTTAAGAGAAATAATAAGTATGATAAATTAACTCTTCACTAAATTCATAACAAAAATAAATAAGGTTACTAACCTAAAAAAAGGTTAGCAACCTATAATTTTAAATTTTAGTCATCCATACGGACTTGTGATTTTATGAATCCGTCTGGACTTCGCTTCGTTTTAAATTTTAGTCATTTTAAATTTATTTACTAAACAATACATAGGTAATTCCAATTTTAATAGCTCCGTATGCATTAATAGAAGCATTGTAATTTCCGTCGCTATCATCAACTCTCCAATCTACATCATTAATGTCTTGCATTCCGTATCCTCCCATTAACATAGCATCCAAAAATATATTTTCTGAAAGCGGAATACGTGCCCCCATTTCAAATACCATAAGTATATTACTGCTTTCAAAACGATCGGATACATCAGAAATGCCATACTCAAATGAATTGCCGGTTATAGGGTTTTCTCCCGTTTCATTGTATGGATCTCCATCTTTAGTCCATGTTTGAGATAAATCGCTCGCCATCGCATATTCAATTCCTATTCCACATATAAAATTAACACCCTCACTTACTCCATTGTATTTTAACATAACAGGAATAACATTATAATTAAGTTTTAACTCTCTCTCCATTTCAGCACCATCAACATTATCTGAGTATTTTTGCCCGAGCTTAATAATTCCATAACCTGTATATAAACCAAAATTTCTAACAAAGTTATAGCCTATTTCCAGATTAGCACCACCGCCTGACGTAAATTCGTAATCATAATCGGTCCCAACTCCCCAAACATTTTGATTAATGATTGATGAAGTAAATACTTTGCCGTAAGCACTTAGGTGTAAACCTTTTTGTGCAAAAGAACTTATACTGCAAAAGATGATTAATAATAATAATACTTTTTTCATGATTTAATGTTTTTTGGTTAATAATGTTCAAAAGTAACAATTTTTTATTTATTATGAAAATGATCGAAAACAAACTTCATTTAATTTATAAAATATTTATAATTGCTATTCTTGCAATAACTTCATTTTTTAGTAATTTTGATTATTGAATAAATCTTAAATCCAATGTCGAAAAAAGATTACATTCGAATATTTCTATTGTTGCTAATATCAATTAGTTTATCAAAATCCATCCAATCTCAATTCATCACCAATATTAAAGGTAAAGTTTTAGATATTAATTCAAATAATGTAATTTCTGATGTAAATATAATTATTTCGCCCGACAATATTCAAACAACCACCAACCAAAATGGTGAGTTTATTTTTCATGATATAAAAAATGGTTCATACACTTTAATATTTACACATATAAGTTATTTTGAGAAAACTGAGAAAATAAAAATTAATGAAAATGAAATTCTAATTTTAGAGGTATATTTAAAAAGAAAAATCAGATATCTTCAAGAATTTGAAATTATTAAATCAACCGAAAAAGATAATCACCCAATAAAAATTGAAAGTATCAGTAAGTTGGAATTATTAAAATCTCCCAATCAGGATATTGCAAAAACTCTGCAATCAAAACCAAATATTTCTGTTATCCGAAAAGGAGGAACAAATGTTGACCCCGTAATCAGAGGATTTAAAAGCACACAACTGAACGTTACAATTGATGGAGGAATAAAAATTGAAGGGGGATGCCCAAACCGCATGGATCCGGCAATATCTCATATTGATATTAATGATGTTGAAAAAATTGAAATATTGAAAGGTCCTTATGCGCTAAAATATGGAGCAAATTTTGGAGGAGTAATTAATATTAAAAGAAAAAAACCTTTAAGATATTCCACTTTCAAAACTGATGTTACAGCTATAAAACGTTTTGAAAGTAATTGGAACGGCAACAAAGAACATCTGTCAATAAGCGGCGGCAATAAGGATTTTTATTTTCTTTTATCAGGAAACAGAAGTAAATATGGTGATTATAAAACCGGTAATGGCGAAAAAATAAATTCGGAACTCAGCAAATATAATTATTCGGCAATGGCAGGTTTTACTCCTTTCAAAGATCATAATCTTACTTTTTCTTTCGACAGATCTTATGGAAGAAACATAAGTTTTCCTGCCCTTCCAATGGATGAAAGGACAGATGATACAAAAGTTTATTCATTTAATTATTCGGGAAATTTCCAAAACAAGACCTTTAATAAAGTGAATTTAAAAATTTATCACTCAGAAGTTGATCATTTGATGGATAACAAAAATCGTTCGTTTTCTGATACTGTTGTTGCAATTTCCGCTATCAATGCAAAAAATTTCGGCTATAGAGCTGCAACGGAAATAAATATCGGAAAAGGTAATTTGATTTTTGGAACTGATTTTGAAAATATTAAAAAAGACGGCGACCGGAATAAGTTTTTTATTCTTCAACCGAACCTTCCTGTCAAGAACGAAAAACTTTGGGATGATGCTCAGATAACAAATTTTGGAATTTTTACTGAATACTCTCAAAAATTCAAAAACACGAATTTAATATTTTCAATGCGACTTGATCAAAATACTGCATCATCTAATGTTCTTGAGTTGAAAAACATGATGGGAATTCCGATGTATTACAATCCCGATGTAAATTCAGAATTTACAAATTTTAGTTTTAGTGCGGGTGTAAATCATGATCTGTCAAAAGAAATTTCTGTCGGATTTGCTTTGGGCAGAGGAGTGCGAAGTCCCGACATGACTGAGCGTTATATTATTTTACTTCCAATTGGTTACGATGATTACGATTATCTTGGAAATCCCGAATTAAAACCCGAAGCAAATAATGAGTTGGATTTGGAATTGAAATACAAAAATAAAACTCGTGGAAATATAATTTTCAGCACTTTTTTTTCTTATGTAACTGATTATATTTCTGCCGAATCTGTTCCGCCATCAATAATAAAACCACAAACAGCATGGGTTGTAGGAGTTAAGGAATTTATAAATATTGACCATGTTTATTTATATGGATTTGAATTTTTATATTCTTCGCCACAGATAAATAATTTCGGAATTAACTTTAACGCATCCATTACCAAAGGAATAAATCCATCGGCAACAAAATACATTATTGAAAATAATCAAGTGATTGATAGCGAAGTGGTAAAAAATGATCCTTTACAAGAAATCCCACCTTTTGAATCAAATTTTAGTGCTTACTATAAATTTTTCGATAACAGAATAATTCCTGAAATTGATATTCGATTTGTTGCTGCTCAAAATGATTTTTCAGAAGCTTTTGAGGAACAAAAAACTCCCGGTTTTATTATTGCAGGTTTTAAATGCAATTTTAAATATAATGATAATTTACAGATAATTACAGGTGTAAATAATGTTTTCGATAAAGCATATTACGAACATCTGAATCGAAAGATCATCGGCAGCAGCCAAGCTCTTTTCGAACCCGGTCGTGTTGTTTATATTAACCTTGTTTTGAATATTTAAAATTTGAATTGTGAGAAAATATTTTTTGTTTATTTTAGTTATTTTATTGATGAGTGCTTGCGAAAAGTACGATGAAGAAAAGCAAGTAAGTTATATTATTTCTGATTGCGAGTCAGGATTTAATGTAACTTATAGTGATGAAAACGGGACATTGATCAAAAAGGACATCAGCACTTCGAGTGCCGAAGATAAATGGTCGTATTCATTTGATAGCAAACAAGGCGAAATTATTTATGTTTCAGCTATCTATAAAGATATTAGTTCGGTGATCAATGTTCAAATTCTTGTTGATGAAAAATTATTTAAACAAGCATCAAGTAAATATGACACTTTGAATTTTGTAACGGTTTCAGGAACTATTCCGTATTAGGTAATGGTTTGAGGCTGAACGGAGTGAAGTCCCGTACCGACGTAGGAGGTCGGGATTTCAGATTTCGCATCAAGTATCAAGAATCAAGTATCAAGAATCAAGTATCAAAAATATGAATAAGAAAATAATAAATATAATCCTTCTAATCCTCATTTCCATTGCATTTTTTTCATGTGAGGAAAAGCCTGATCCACCTGAAGTGGAACAGCATATTGTAGTAAATTTTGATTTTAGGAATAATGGTGAAGATCAGGAATTTGATACAATGATGTACGTCAACGAAGCCGGAAATCATTATATGGTTAACGAAATTCAATTTTTTATTTCCGATGTTATTTTGCATAATTCAAATGGTTCGGAGTTTTTAATTGATGATTGGAAAGACATTCATTATGTTGACACAGATGTTCCGGCAACACATAAATGGGTAGTTTTTGATAATATTCCGGCAGGTGAATACGATAATATTTCATTTACTTTTGGCTTTATTGAAGAAAAAAATCATTCATTTATGTTTCCCAACCCTCCCGAACGAGATATGTTTTGGCCTGAATTTTTGGGTGGTGGATATCATTATATGAAATTAAACGGGAAATGGCTTGATGACAATCAACAAATTTCACCCTTTGATTTTCACATGGGAATAGGACAAATTTATTACAGTTATCCTGATTCGATCATTGATTTTGTTCATAATGCTTATGAGGTTGTTTTGCCTAACTCTTCATTTGATCTTGAAGAAAACTCTACTAAAAATATTTCATTTATCATGAATATTGAAAAGTGGTTTGAATCACCACATACATACGATCATAATATTTGGAAAGGATATATAATGCAAAATCAGGAAGCTATGAATGTAGCATGTGAAAACGGACATGATGTGTTTACGGTTGAGTTTTAAATTTAAAAATTAAAATGACTTAAATTTGAAATGACTAAAATTTGAAATGACTAAAATTGCTAAATGAACTAAAATTATAAATAAAGAATAGGTTGCTAACCTTTTTTTCAGGTTAGTAACCTTTACAATTTGAAATGATGAAAATAAAAACATGAAACACCCATGGCAAGGCAAATATGACACACAGGAAAATGATTAAAGGAATTTCTCTGCGTCTTTGCGTCTCTGCGTTAAATTTTAAACAGATGAAATTTAACAATCAAATAAAATATTTCTCCATCTCAACAATATTTTTATTGTTGATAATTTCATGTAGTGATGAAGAACCTACGCCTGAGCCATTTCAAGCTACTCCTTATCAAATTGAAATTCCTTACGGGTTTCCAACAATACTCAACATTCCCGAAGATAATCCCATGACTGTTGAAGGCATTGAGCTTGGAAGATATTTATTTTATGACGGGCGAATGTCGGGACGAACTCATCCCGATTCTTTGATGAGTTGTGCAACTTGTCATATTCAGGCAAATTCTTTTGAATGTGGCATTAACCATCCTGAATACATCGGTGGTTTTACTCATGGTATCACAGGAAAACCAACTCCTCATGTAATGCTTCCGATGATAAATCTTGTGTGGAATTCTTATGGATATCTTTGGAATGGGTTTATTTCTGAAAACAACGAAAATTCAAACTACCGAAATATCGAAGCACTTGTGTGGATGGGTATTGTTGCTGAACACGAGATGAACAGCGATACAAATCTCGCTAAAGAAACAATTCAAAATATACCGGGTTACCCCGAATTATTTAAAAAAGCTTTTGGTTCCGAAACAGTTACCGTTAAAAATATGAGCCGTGCAATAGCTCAGTTTATCAGGACACTGATCTCTGCCAATTCAAAATTTGATAAATATATGAGAGGTGAAGTACAGCTTACTCAATCCGAATTAAGTGGATTTGTTCTTTTTACTACCGAAGAAGGAGCCGATTGTTTTCATTGTCATGGAGGTTTCGGGAATCCGATGTTTACAACTAATCTGTTTTATAATAACGGAAAAGATTCGCTTTTTACGGGACAGTTTGAAGACCCGCGAGACCGTTATCATGTTACCGGCGACCCCATGGATCTTGGCGCATACAAAGCCACAACATTACGAAATATTGAATTGACTGGTCCATACATGCACGACGGAAGATTCGCAACTTTGGATGATGTAATAAATTTCTATTCCCATGATTTGGTTTGGTCGCCTTATGTCAACCCGCTTATGCACCATATCAATAATCAGGGAGTGCAACTTACACCACTGGAAAAAGCAGACCTGAAAGCATTTATTCAAACACTCAGAGATGAGGAGTTTTTAACTAATCCTGATTTCGGACCACCGGAGAAATTTCCTGATGAGGGATAAATCCAGTCTTCAGTAGGCAGTAGGCTATGAACTGCCAACTGTGGACTGTGGACTGCCAACTTAAAATATCCAAAATAAATAACAATTAAACAAATATATAAACCATTTTTCTTTACTTTTACATTGTAATATTATTTCTTCAAATAAAATAACTTGAAAAATATCAGAGCATATATCGTAATTATTTTTTTATATTTTATTTGCTTCCCTTCTACAGCAATATCTCAACAAGCATCTGATAAAACAACAAGCAGGATTGACAGTCTTGAAA
>JAIORY010000012.1 GCA_021107915.1 Bacteroidales bacterium
AAAAATCCTTGCGGATTTATGGAATTAACCTTAATAGCCACAGATTCACAGATTTCAAACTACCAAAGGTAGTTTTCTTTGTGAAAATTTATAAAAATTAATTTATTTTTATCTGTGAATCTGTGGCAAGTATTTATTTTTTAACATTTTATATTGGCTAAGTAGTTACAATATTTTTCCGTATTTTCGTATTCAAAATCTTCTTTGGCTTTATGAGGCAAATTCAAATTTTAATATTGATACTCTTATTTAACCAGGTATTTTCTCAACCGGAAATACAACAAGACCCGTATTTAAAATTTGATCATCTGACAAAAAAAGAAGGTTTAAGCAATAACTTCGTACTTGATATTTATCAGGATAAACATGGGTTTGTGTGGATTGGAACTTTAGACGGCTTAAACAGATATGATGCTTATAATTTTGAAATTTTCCGCTATGACCCTGCCGATTCATTAAGTATTTCAGGAAATCTTATTACATCAATAACCGAAGACATTTTTGGTAATCTCTGGATTGGAACTAAAAACGGATTGAACAAATATGATTATGAAAAGCAGGGATTTCAAAGATTTTACCATGATGAGAATGATGAGAGCACTTTGTCTAATGATTTTATCAGGGCACTTTATGCAGACAAAAACGGAATTTTATGGATTGAAACTTCAGATGGAACTTTGCATAAATACGATATTGCCAAAGATAGTTTGTTAAAATATAAGCATCGGCAACCTAATATGATCAACACCTATTTTTATCATAAAATATTTGAAGATAAAAATGGATATTTGTGGATTGGTGGGAGAAATATGGGCATTTTAAAATTTGATCCGGTATCATGTCTGTTCCATGAAATAATTGCCGACCCTAAAGATCCGGCAAAAAAAAGGGAACGTGATGTTGCAAATTATTATTTTGACTCATTCGGCACATTTTGGATCAGTGGAATTGACGGCATATATACTTTTGATGAAGACAAGGAAGTCTTTAAAAAAATGCTGCCTGTGTCAACATTTAGTGTCAGGGAAGATGATAATAGAAAATTATGGTTTGGTACCGGATCGGGTGTTTATGTTTATGAAAAAAGTGAAAATACTTTTACAAAATATGTACATAGTGAAAACAATCCAAATTCATTGATTGCCGATCATGTTAATAAAATAATGATCGATTTTTCGGGGAATATCTGGATAGGCACAATAGAAGGTGTCAGCATTTATAGCCCTACTAAAAATAAATTTAAGCATATTTATCATATTTCAGAGAATGATAATACACCGGCATCTGATTATATCACCACATTATTACAGGATAAAAATGGGAATATCTGGGTAGGAACAGATAATGATGGTATTGATTGCTTTGATAAAAGTTTAAATAAAATTGCTCATTACGGGCGTGGAGAGCCATCAGAATATCAAATTATTTCTGATAAAATATCTGTTTTGAAGGAGGATAATGATGGGGGTATCTGGGCAGGTCAATGGACAGGAAGGGGATTTAATATTATTGATCCTGTTACAAACAAGATAAGATCATACTCTAAATTAACCAACTCTTTGAGGGTTGATTGGTATAATGACTTTTTGCAGGATAGCCGTGGAAATTATTGGATAGGAATATGGGGAGGTGTTGGACTTCACCTATTTGATAGAGAAAAAGAAAGCTTTAAAGATGAAACATTTACTTTACTGAATATTAATCCGGGATCATCCATATTAGATATAGTTATTGATAATGATTTAATTTGGTTTGCCCCTTCAAATAAATTTTTTGCTGCATTCAACACATCCAAAAGAAAATACAATATGTATTTTGCAGAAAACAATATTTGGCTTGATAATCTACAAACTAATAAGGTTTTGTTAGATAAGGAAAATAAACTCTGGTTTGCAACCAACAAGGGTTTATATAAAAAAGTAAACAATCCCTATATTTCATTTAAGCCTTATTTGCATGATAAAAAAGCACCAAATTCTAAAAACAATATTTTGGTAATTGCAAATTCAGTAAATAAAAAGTTATTGTGGATAGCTACAGCAAATGGAATTGAATTATTTAATAAAGAAACAAAAATATATAGCAAAGTTTGTGATTTCCTTTTTTCTGATATTTCAATTAATTTTATTTTTCAGAACACAGATAGTCAACTGTGGATCGGTACTCAATCGGGATTATTTTTAAAACAACCCGATAAGAAAAGTATAACCAAATATAATGATTTTCCTTTTATTGATACCGGACAAACAGAAATATCTGCAAATTGTTATCTGCTGGAAACTTCGGGCAACTTTTGGTTAGGAACATCTTCAGGTTTGTATTATTATAATTCGGTAAACCGGAAATTCAAGAAAAACGACTTGCTAAATGATCATGAAATTTATTCATTGGTTTTTGACAGACAGAGAAGTTTGTGGACAGGTACAAACAAAGGTCTTTATAAAATAAAAAAGAATAGAATAACTAAATCTTTCAAGGCATCTGATTCAGATAAAAATACTTTGGCAGAAAATTCGGTTTTCAGTCTGGCTTTTGAACCGAACGGCAATCTTTGGATAGGAACCAATAAAGGATTATGCCGCTTAGAAAAAATTACCGGCACAATCATTAGACATAATACACGACAGGAAAAATATTTATCTTCACGTCTTATTAGATGTATTTATGAAGATAATCAAGGTAATATTTGGGTTGGGACAACCGACAAGGGTTTAAATAAAATGGAACCGGCAACAGGGAAAATTATACAATATTTAAGCGATTTGCAAGATTCAACAGCGTTTTGGGGAAAGGATGCTACTTGTGTTTTACAAGATAAAACCGGCACTATTTGGGCAGGTGGATTTGGTCTGAACAGATACCTTCCCGAAAAGGAAACTTTTATTCATTATACAGAAACTGACGGGTTGGCAAACAATTACGTAATGGGAATCCTCGAAGATAATTTTGGAAATTTATGGATCAGCACCCAAAACGGACTTTCAAAATTTGATCCGCTTAGCGAAACATTTGATAATTTTTTCTCAAAAGACGGGCTTCAGGATAATGAATTTACAGTAGCTTGCTGCAAACTCAAAAACAACTTTCTTATGTTTGGCGGGAAAAACGGTATGAATATATTTAATCCCGAAAAAATCAGGAAAAACCAAAAACAACCTAATATTTCAATTTCTAAATTTATGGTTTTTGATAAAGAAACCAATTATGAATTTCCTCAAACCAAAACAATAAAATTAAAACACAACCAAAATTATTTTTCCTTTGAATTTGCTGCCCTTGATTATTCATTTCCTTTAAAAAACAAATATAAATATACATTAGAAAATTTTGATCCCGAATGGTTTTTTGCAGAAGCAAACGACAGAAAAGCCAAATATACCAATGTGCCTCCGGGTGACTATATTTTCAGGGTTAAAGCCGCCAACAATGATGGAATCTGGAATGAAACCGGAGCAACTATAGAACTTATAATTAAACCCCCATTCTGGAAAACATTATGGTTTTATTTTTTAGAAGGATTATTATTTGTGTTGATAATAGTGGCTTATATTAAATACAGGGAAAAGAAGATCAAAGAAAAGAATAAGTTGCTGTTGCTGGAACAAAAGCTGTTACGTTCGCAAATGAATCCACACTTTATTTTTAATTCTTTAACTTCAATACAAAGCTTTATTTTTGAGAATAATCCTATTGAAGCAGGTTCTTATTTATCAAAATTTTCAGATCTTATCAGGTCTATTTTATACAATTCAAGAGAAGAATTTATCTCACTCGAAAAGGAAATCAAAACATTGGAAAATTATCTTGAAATACAACAACTCAGATACAATAATAAATTTGATTTTAAAATTGATGTTGATCCTGAAATTGACATTGAAATGCTTGCAGTCCCTCCAATGTTGGCACAACCTTTTATTGAAAATTCCGTTGAACATGGTATTAAATATATAAAAGGAAAGGGTCATATTTCTATTAAATTCTCATTAATTGATGAATCAATTTTTTTGATAATAGAAGATAATGGAATTGGGATAGAAGCCTCCAAGAAAATGAAAGATAAAAAAGCTCAAGAGCACAAATCGCTGGCAATGATAATAACAAAGGAAAGGATAGGCATTTTGAATAAAGGGAAGAAAAAGAAATCCTATTCGATTTATATTGAAGATATAATTGGAGAAATTGGAAAAGTAAAAGGCACAAAAATAAATTTTGTTATTCCATATATAAAACTTTAAACGGATGAAATATCAATGACAGGTAAATTTACACAAGGAAATGATTATTTATGCTATTAGCTATTGGCTGTTAGCTATTGGCTGTTAGCTATTGGCTATTAGCTATTGGCTGTTAGCTATTAGAAAAAAATAATAGCCAAAAGCTAAAGGCTAATAGCTAAAAGCCACTTAAAAATAAATTAACTACAAAAATATAAACAGATGAAAATAATTATAATTGATGACGAAGTAAGAGCACGTAAAAGCATTGCTGATTTACTAAAACTTAGTTCGCTTGATATTGATATTGTTGCGGAAGCAGATGGTGTAAAAACAGGAATTGAAGCAATAAAGAAATACAAACCTGATTTGATATTGCTTGATATTGATATGCCGGACGGAACCGGATTCGACCTATTGAAAGCGATGGATTACATCAATTTTAAAATAATTTTCATTACAGCTTACGAAGAATTTGCAGTCAAGGCTTTTGAGTTTTCTGCTATTGATTACATCCTGAAACCTGCTGACCCAAAAAAACTTCTTGAGGCAATAAGCAAAGCACAGCAAATTGTTGAGCAGGAAAACATCAACCTAAAGCTTAATGCTCTTTTCGCTAACTTAGATAATGTTAATCCCGACAGCAAAAAACTTGTTTTAAAAACCGCCGAAAAAATATATCTAATCAGCACCCGTGATATTATCAGATGTGAATCGGATATGGGATATACACAATTTTTTTTGGCAGACGGAAAAAATGTGCTTGTTTCAAAAAACCTAAAAGATTATGAAGTTTTGCTTGATGGTCTTGGCTTTTTCAGGATACACCAATCTCACCTGATCAACCTGAAGTACATAGATTATTACGATAAAACCGAAGGCGGCTCCGTAAAAATGAAAGACAAATCAATGCTTCCTTTATCAAGAAGAAAAAAAGAGAGTTTTCTGAAATTGATAGAGATGATGTAAACTCCTACACCGAATTCAGCACCCAAATCACCCAATCCAAATTTTTTCTTACCACTTATGTGTTTACCATATTTTTCCCTTCTTGGGATATTATATTTGTTTTTATTATTATTCATTAAAAATTAGTAGCCATGAAAAAATTAATTTTTACAATTTCAGCAGTTCTATTTTTCAGTACATTATTTGCTCAGGATTTTATTTACAAAAATGACGGTAGCGAAATAAAATCAAAAGTAATTGAAATCACGCCCGATTATATTAAGTACAAAAAATGGGAGAATCAAAGCGGACCTCTCTATAATATTAAAATCGCCGATGTATTTATGGTGGTCTATGAAAATGGTGAAAAGGAAGTTTTTAAGACAGAAGAAACACAGCAACCGATTCAGCAATCGGTACAGCAACCAGTTCAACAACCTGTACAACAACCCGTACAACAACCAGTTCAGCAACCTGTGCAACAACCCGTTCAACAACAACCTCAGCAACAATTATCACAACCCGAAAGCAGTAAAGAATTTAAGCGGAATTTTCAAATTGGACTTACATTAGGTTTTAACATAGCATCCTTTAACTACAACTATGAAGACAAAGATGAAGAACCTGTTGGAGGTATTATGTTTGGTCTAACCGAAGGTATAACTGTTAATTACCATTTTAATAAAAAGTTTGCTATCCAAACAGGGCTTTATTTAATGGGTAAAGGTAATGATGCCAATTTAGAAAAGACTTACGAAAAAGATTTACAAGAAACTTATCCCGGTCAGGAATCAAAAATTGAAGGTAGTTATAAAACTACGTTGAGTTATTTACAAATTCCTCTTACTTTTAATTTTGTGATTCCTTTACAAGGTAAAAATAATTCTGTACTCATAGGTCCGGGAGTTTATTTTGCTTATGCTGTTGCAGGTAAAGATAATGCAGACTATACAATAAGTGTTAAGGAACGCGATGAATGGAATATAGTTTTAGAAGATCATAATAATTCTGATGTTGAATTTGTTAATACAATACCTTATGGTGCAGATGATAGTTTAGCTTATTACAAACCAACTGATATGGGTTTTGTATTTAACATTGGTATTAAAAGCAATAAATTTATGCTTAGTTCTATTACCAGTATAGGTTTATTCAGCACACGTCCTCCTATAGATCTTTTAAAATATCTTCCTAATCCTAATAAAGTTACAAATATTTGTGGGACAATTGCATTAACGTATTTTTTTAATTAGTGGCTCTGAAAAGTTACATTAAAACATTTATTTTTTTTGG